>JAGHTW010000088.1 GCA_018065145.1 Candidatus Prevotella equi | reverse complement strand
TTTTGTCTGTCTGATTCAGAATGACCTTCCGTAGATCTAAATAAGAAGTATTTCTATTCAATAATGAATTGATGGTTCGTTTCATACCCAATATCTAATTTAAGATATCGCTTCTTGTACTACTACTTTCTGTTTATGTAAATCTTTCAAAGAACTCTTTCTTTAGTTCGCTCCCGTTTTTTCGAAAGCGAGTGCAAAGGTATATACTTTTTCTGATTCCCACAAGCATTTTCGTAAAAATATTTGATTTTTCATTCGTTTTTCGAACAAAATTGACAAATATCAAGACAGAATAGCAGAAATATTTGTTTATTTCGAACAATTGACGTATCTTTGCACCAATAAGTTAACAAATACATAATACAAAGAAATAATATGACTACAAGATTCATTTACACCTTATTTATATTAACAGGCGCAGTTACATTTTCAAAAGGAGAAACGAAAACCATATATTCACCTGACAGTAAGACAAAAGTCACATTCAGCGACACAAATGGAAATTTAACATATTCCATTACCTATGATGACAAAACGATACTCGAGCCATCTCGTCTTGGTTTGATAACCGACATAGGAAACTACTCCGAAGGTCTCAGCATAGCAAACTACAATGAAAGTCATATTGACAATCAATATAACATGCGCGGCACAAAGGCATCCACAAGCCATTATGAGGCAAACATCATCAAACTAGACATAAAATCAAAGGAAGCCTTGCGAGACATGATCGTAGAATTTCAAGTAAGCAACAACGACGTAGCATACCGCTATCATATAAAAGGTACGACAAGCAACGACAAAGACGAGCCACGCCGTACCACAATACTGAAAGAATTAAGTAGTTTTCATTTTCCATCCACAACCACCACTTTTCTTTGTCCACAAATTGACGGAAATCACAAAGGTTGGATGAGTACGAAGCCTAGCTATGAAGAAGAATACAAGGCAGATGCGCCTATGGATGTAAAGTCCCAATACGGTAAGGGCTATACATTCCCATGTCTCTTCAAAGTAGGAGACACAGGTTGGGCATTGATAAGCGAAACGGGTGTTGGCAGCAATTATTGCGGAAGCCATCTCAGTGACTATAAAGATGAAGCATATACCATAGCGTACCCTGACGACACAGAATTTCATGGCCTTGGTAGTTCCACCCCTGCCATCAACCTCCCGGGCAGCACACCATGGCGTACAATAACTTTCGGAAACACCTTAAAACCAATTGTAGAAACCACAATAAGCTATGACGTTGTAGAGCCAATGTACAAAGCACGTGAGGAATACAGACCAGGTCGTTATACCTGGAGTTGGTTAATCTGGCAAGACAACAGCATAAACTACAACGACCAAAAAGAATTTATCGACGTAGCAAGTGCAATGGGTTTCGAATATTGTCTTGTTGACAACTGGTGGGACCAGCAGATTGGTCGAGACAAGATAGCAGAGTTAAGCAAATACGCCCAATCCAAAGGAGTCAGTCTCATGCTTTGGTACAATAGCAACGGATATGCCAACGATGCCCCACAGACACCTCAAGATTGCATGTCAACTTCCGTTCAACGTGAAAGGGAGATGTCATGGCTTGAAGAAATCGGAGTGAAAGGAATCAAGGTTGATTTCTTTGCCGGTGACAAGCAACAGACCATGCAGTTATACGAAGACATCTTGAGCGATGCCAACCGTCACGGATTACAGGTTGTCTTCCATGGTTGCACATTACCACGCGGTTGGGAGAAGATGTATCCAAATTTCGTTGCCAGCGAAGCCGTGCTGGCATCAGAAAATGTATATTTCTCAGAACACCATGCGAAGCAAGAAGGCTTTGAATTGACGATGCATCCATTCTGTCGTAACACTGTTGCAAGCATGGACTGGGGTGGAAGTATCATGAACCATTATCTCAGCAAAGACAACAAGAGTCGTCATCGTCGCTACACCTCTGACACCTTTGAGATGGCCTCTGCAATAATAAACCAAACAAGTATCCAATGCATCTGCATGCAAAAGAGTAACCTAGAAGAGTTACAAGCATTTGAATTAGACTTCTTAAAGAATGTTCCTACGACATGGGATGAAACAAAGTTTATAGAAGGTTACCCTGGAAAACTTGCCATATTAGCAAGAAGACATGGAGAAAAGTGGTACATAGCAGGTCTCAATGGTGAAGCAACAGCAAAAACTCTCGTTATCAATCTCCCTATGTTTGCAGGCAAGACCGTTGCTTACTATACAGACGTTGCTTCTAAGAATGGTTCCAATGAGCATCCCAACCCAACAAAGAATACTATCAAGGTAGATAAAAAAGGCAACGTAAAGATAACGTTCCAAGGGTTTGGTGGCATAATTATCACCGAAGAATAACCCCCACACAAATACTAAAGAAATATAATTATTTTATTGTTTCTACGTTTTATTGCAATAATATTATTAAATTTGCAGTTTCAAACGCAAGAACAATTAGACAAATATGAGAAAAGCAAAGTACATTTTCATTACACTGCTGTTTTTCAGCATCACGCTCAGCATGTCAGGTGCAACTCAAGAGAAGTATGCTGATACCACTTCCCAAGTATTATCAACCGACACCACCGTCAACGATCTTCTTGACGAAGCTGCATTAGAGCTTAACGACACTACAGCCATCGACGAGATTGCAGAAGGTGGAGCTTACACACAGTTAAAGACAAAGTTCATTGATGGTGGAGCAGGTTTCATGTCCCTTGTTGCTATAGTCCTGATACTTGGACTCGCATGCTGCATAGAGCGTATAGTCTATCTATCCATGTCCGAGATCGATGCGAAGAAATTCATGCAAAATCTCGAGAACAAGTTAAACACTGAAGGCGTTGACGCGGCAAAAGAATTATGTCGCAACACCCGAGGTCCTGTAGCGAGCATCTGCTATCAAGGTCTCCTTCGTATAAAGGAAAGCAGTGAATCCATCGAACGCAGTGTCAGTTCATACGCCTCTGTACAGGTAGGCAATATGGAGAAGGGCTGTTCGTGGATAACCCTTTTCATTGCCATGGCTCCTTCCCTTGGATTCCTTGGTACAGTCATTGGCATGGTGATATCTTTTGAGAATATAGAGATGGCAAGTGATATAAATCCGACAATTGTAGCAAGCGGTATGAAGGTAGCCCTTATTACGACCATTTTCGGTATCATCACCGCTATCATCCTCCAGTTATTCTATAACTACATACTCTCCAAGATTGACCACCTCACCGCACAGATGGAAGAAAGCGCCATAACCCTTATGGACATTCTCAACAGCAAGAAAGCATAAAGACATGGACAGCATCATAGCAGACATCATCATAATTCTTTCCATTTTAGCACTTGCCGCAACAATCGGCATAACGCTGTACTCTATCTTTCGTTCCCTAAAAGCGAATAAGCGTCCAAAGATGGAGAACGGAATACCTGTGCGTATGATAGAGTTATGCACCGTCATACTATTATTGGCAATAGCACTTCCATCCCTACTCTTCGGTTCTCTTACCGATATGTGCATCATAACAGCCACAGTATTACTCGTCATAGCATCTACTAGCATCATCTATGGTCGAATCCTTTCAGCAAGATTAAGAAAACGTGTTTAAACGCAGAAAGAAACATACCGTACCCGGTCTGAACACCACGTCCACAGCGGACATATCGTTCATGCTGCTTATCTTTTTCCTTGTCACAACATCCATGGATACAGACAAGGGATTAGGTCGTCAGCTACCTCCTCCCGACCCGGAAGAGCAAGAGGAGATACAAGACATCGACAGAAACAAGGTACTCACGTTTCACATTATGGAAGGAGGCAAACTTGAGAAAAACGAAGCAGAAGCCGCCATCAACGATGCCCTTCGTCGTGACATCCGACATTTCATAATAGAAAAAGGTTCCCGACACATCATCGAGTTACAAGTTGATCGAAACGCGGACTATGACACTTATTTCAAATTGCAGAACACCATTGTCCGTGCATACAAGGAAATACGTGATGCTGCTGCAAAAAAGAAATACGGCAAGGCATTCTCTGAATGTGACGAAGACCAAAGAAGTGACATTTCAAAGTTATACCCACAACGAATTCAGGAGGTAGCAAAATGAAGATACGTAGAAAGAAACATCACAGCGTTCCATCATTGAATATGGCCTCCATGCCAGATCTCATCTTCACGGTATTATTCTTCTTCATGATTGTAACACACATGAGGACCGAGACGCCAAAGATGCACATTGAGACTCCTGAAGGTACGGAATTAACAAAGGCAGCGCGCAAACGTTCAATCCTCAACCTATATATCGGCACAGATGCAAAAGGCATCAGTCGCATACAAATTGGCAACAACATTGTTCCTTTGAATAAGGTAGGCACTATAGTCCTGTCCCAAAAGAACAAGCTCAACGATGAAGACGCTGAACTCTTTACCATCAACATACGTGCAGACAAGCAGACCCCAATGGGTATCATCACCGATGTGAAGCAAGAGATTCGCAAAGTCGGAGCACTAAACATACGCTATAGCGCAACAGAAAAATAAAACGACAATATATGCCACACAGAAAACTTGATTCTTTAGACAAGAAGATTATAGAATTAATCCTCAAGGATGCCCGTATTCCATTCCTTGAAGTAGCTCGTGCCTGCAATGTCAGCGGTGCAGCCATTCATCAACGCATACAGAAACTCACTAACCTGGGTATTCTCAAGGGTTCTCAGTACATTGTTGACCCAGAGAAGATAGGTTATGAGACCTGTGCCTACATAGGTCTTTACCTTAAAGACCCTGAGCGTTTTGATGAAGTGGTAGAGGCTTTGCACAACATTCCTGAGGTAGTAGAGTGTCACTATACGACAGGTGGTTTTGATATGTTTATCAAGATATACGCATACAACAACCATCACCTTCTCACGGTGATACATGACAAGCTCCAGCCTCTTGGACTCTCACGTTCTGAAACGATTATTTCTTTCAACGAAGCTATTCATCGTCCTATTGCCATCATGGAGATGCCGGACAGCGACGACGACGATGATGAACTCGATTAAAAATACAACACCACTATGCAACAATACCTCGATTTACTTAAAAGAATAACTACCGAAGGCGTAGTAAAGACAGACCGTACAGGTACAGGAACAAAAAGTGTATTCGGTAACCAGATGCGATTCAACATGGCAGATGGTTTTCCGCTTTTAACTACCAAGAAACTTCACCTTAAGTCCATCATATACGAACTCTTATGGTTCCTCAAAGGTGACACCAACGTGAAATATCTTCAGGATCATGGAGTAAGGATATGGAATGAATGGGCAGATGAGAATGGTGAGCTCGGTCCTGTCTATGGCAAGCAATGGCGTGCTTTTGAGACACTGGATAAAGACGGCAACCGTGTTGTCGTTGACCAGATAAAGGATGTCATCAACCAGTTAAAGACAAACCCTGACAGCCGTCGTATGCTTGTTTGTGCATGGCATCCAGGCCAGACCGATTACATGGCACTGCCTCCATGCCACACCATGTTCCAGTTCTATGTAGCCGATGGAAAACTCTCACTACAGTTATATCAGCGCAGTGCCGACACCTTCCTTGGTGTTCCATTCAATATTGCCTCTTACGCATTGTTATTACAGATGATGGCTCAGGTAACAGGTTTCGAATGTGGCGATTTTGTTCACACGACAGGCGACACGCATCTCTATCTCAATCATCTTGAACAGGCAGAACTACAACTCACACGCACACCACGCCCATTGCCAAAGATGAAGATAAATCCCGACGTCAAGGATCTCTTCGACTTCAAATACGAAGACTTTGAACTTGTTGACTACGATCCATGGCCACACATCAAGGCGGAGGTGAGTGTTTAATTCTTAATTCATAATGCATAATGCATAATTCATAATTATTGGGATTTTATGATTTCTATTATAGCAGCGGTAGCAGATAACAGAGCTATTGGTTTTGAGAACAAGTTACTTTATTGGTTGCCTAACGACCTGAAACGTTTCAAGTCACTGACGACAGGTCACACCATCATCATGGGCAGAAAGACCTTTGACTCTCTTCCAAAGGGAGCATTGCCAAATCGTAGAAATGTAGTGATATCACGCACAGTAAAAGAACTTCCTGGCTGTGATGTTTATGGTTCACTTGATGAAGCATTAAAGCATTGCACAGCGGACGAAGACATATACATCCTCGGTGGTGCAAGCGTCTATGAGCAAGCCATGCCAATGGCAGACCGTTTATGTCTCACCGAGATAGCAGCAACTCCAAGTGAGGCTGACGCTTTCTTTCCAGACTACAGCGGTTGGAAAGAATCATGGCGCGAAGACCATGACATAGATGAGAAGCACGCACAAAAGTATGCTTTTGTAGATTACGTCAAATAAGAGGTTATAGATTTATATTGAGGACAAGTGGCAGATGATCGCTCACTCCTCCATTATAGTAAGGCCCAAGGTAGGTACGATACGGTTTGTACCCACCTTGGGCATCTTTTTGTAATATCCATTTATTGTCAAAGATATAACACTCCGTCACCTTCTCCTTCAACGAAGAAGATATGACGATATGGTCCAGACTCTCCCACTCTCTCTGATACTTGTAAGTACCGAGCACTTCCTTTGGAAACATCTTGCCAACAGCATTATTACTTATTTCAACAAGATTATTCTTACCATACATCTTCAATGTCTTGTTGTAGCTATAGTCATTGAAGTCGCCGAGGATGACGAAATTAGCATTCGGTTCCCCTACCCTAATTGAGTCCACGGCATCGAGCACCCGTTGTGTTACCCTCACGCGGTAGTTTTCCGTTACGCTTTGTCCTCCCGCGCGGCTTGGAGCATGCAAAGCAAAAACGTGCAGCGTATCACCGCTATTCGCCAATCCTTTTACATATAACACGTCACGCGTTGGTCGTTCACCTTTCTTAGGGAATATCTTCAGCGAAGAATGTTGCAACGGCATAAAGGTATAAGGATTATACATCAATGCTACATCCACTCCGCGCAGGTCATCAGAGTTCGTCATGACATATCGGTAGCCAGCAGTCTTAAGCATCGAAGCATGCGTAAGCATCCTCATGACACTATCGTTCTCCACCTCTATCATGACAACGATATCAGGCAATCGCCATTCCTCTCCCTTGCCACCGCACTGGTGTATCACCCTTCCTATATTGTTCAGTTTCTTCCAATAACGTCCAAAGTTCCATTCCCTCTCTCCCTCAGGTAAGAACTCATAATCCTCCTTGAGCGAATCATGTTTACAGTCAAAGAGGTTCTCACAGTTATATGATACTATCGTAAAGGAAAAACCCTGCGTCACTATGAGCATAAGCAACGCAACAACTATACAACGTCTCATTACTTATCCTTCCAGAAACTTGGAGTAAATATTATAAGTACAGAGAAAATCTCGAGACGTCCCATGAGCATCAGCACGGCACAAATCCACTTGGCAAAGTCAGGCAGATCATCCCATGACATTGTAGGTCCTATTTCCGTTCCAAGTGTTGGTCCTACATTTGAAAGTGTAGAAATCGTTATCGTTATAGCATTAGTATTGTCCACACCAGCAGCCACCATCACAAAGGCACAGAAGATACACATGATGCAATACACTGTCAGGAACGCCAACAACGTCACCCTTCTCTGCATTGACACGTTAATATCTCCGAATCGCAATGGCAGCACAGCCCTTGGATGCAACAACTGTCTGAACTCATTTCTCACCACTTTGATAAGCATCAGACATCTTACACTCTTGAATCCGCCACTGGTACTTCCTGCGCATCCACCGATAAACATACACACTGCCAGTATAATCCATGTCACATGTGGCCATTTGGCGGCATCATCATTAAACAAGCCTGTCGTAGTGATAAACGACACAACCTGATATATAGCACATCTGAAAGCCTTCTCTGCTCCATAGCCGTTGTTCACAACCAGCATAATCATTATGAAAAGAGTGAATACCGTCGTACACAAGATGTAAAACTTCACCTCTGCATTATTCAAGAGACTCTTCACATCACCCTTCAGCATCATGCGGTAAAGCAAGATAAAATTGATACCTGATAAGAAGCAGAAGAACGTTGACACATACTCCATAGCAGGAGAGTTAAAGAACTCAATGCTATCATTATGTGTAGCAAAGCCACCCGTAGCAATCGTTGTCATGGAATAATTGATACAGTCAAACCACCCCATGCCAAGCAGTTTGAACGTAGCTCCACATATAATTGTAAGGATAAGGAATACCACCCACAAGGACTGCGCCGACGTAGATAGTCGTGGGTGCAGTTTTGTTTTTATAGGACCTGTCGTCTCTGCCGAGAACACCTTCACGGAACCGCCAACCATTGACGGCAATACGGCAATGGTGAAGAACACTATTCCCAAGCCACCTATCCATTGCGAGAATGTTCTCCAGAATAGAATGCCATGTGGCAAGTGTTCCACATCGTCAAGTATCGTCGCACCCGTTGTCGTAAATCCCGACATCGTTTCAAAGTACGCATTAGTAAAGTTAGGGATATATCCTCCTACGATATACGGCAGTGTTCCAAACAGTGAGAACACAACCCACGTCAACGTCACCACGAGGAAGGAGTCCTTACGGCTCATGTTATTATTGGCATTACGTCCTGTATATCTGAGTATATAGGCAGCCAACTGTGTTGTAAGGATAGATATAAGGAATGCTGGTACGTCATCCTCTCCATAGAGCAGAGCTATACCAAGGCACACGAGCATGAACAGTGACTCAAGGAAAAGCAATGAGCCCAGGATCTTTGATAGAAGTTTGAGATTCAGCATACCGACAATATATTTATATCAACGTCCTATACAAAGAGTTTCTCTATTCGTTTCATGTCAGCATTATGACAGAAAACCATCACAATGTCCCCTGGCTGTATCTGTGTACCACCAGAAACGAGAATGCCCTCGCCGTCACGCACTATTCCTCCAAAGGTAACACCCTTTGGCACTCCCAGTTCAAAGATACGTTTCTTCGTTACCTTAGAACCCGGCTGCGCAGTAAACTCTGCCACATCGGCTTTTGCCTGCATCAGGAATCGCACGTTAGCCGCCTTTCCCTCAAGCATCTTCTCATATATACGTGAAGCGGCAATGGACTTACGGTTTATTATCGTACCGATATCCAGTCTCTCTGCCATATCCACATAATCCAGATTCTCCACTACGGCAACCGTCTTACGCACACCGAATCTCTTTGCTGTAAGACAAGCAAGTATATTTGTCTCCGAGCTACCGGTCAAGGCTACGAATGCCTGCATGCCGCGTATGCCCTCGTCAACGAGCAATGACGTATCACGCGCATCACCATTGATGACATATCCGGCATTATTTGGCAACAGGTCGTTAAGATGTTCGCAACGCTGCGGATCCATCTCTATGATTTTGTATTTCATATACTGCGGTATGATATGCGCAGTACGCACCGCAGTCTTTCCGCCGCCCATTATCATAACCTGCGAAACATCAGCGTACTTCTCCTTACCCACAATCTTTCTTATGTAAGGAATGCTGTTCTTCGTTGTCATGAAATACGCGAGGTCATACATCTTCAGCACATCATCGCCTCCAGGTATTATCGTCTCTTCCCTTCTTTTTATGGCAACGATATGATAAGGTTCATTAGGTCCGCAAAGTTCCTTGAGAGGTTTCTCCAGTATCTCGCAACCCTCACGCAACTTAATGCCAAGCATCACGAGAGCACCGTTATGCACATCCCATCTTTGCCTTACCCATGACATCTTCAGTCCATTGACAATGTCATTAGCCGCCAGCATCTCCGGATAGATGATAGAGTCAATACCCATACGCTGCAGAACATCCTTATTCTGTTCCTTGGCATATTCATATTCCTCCACCTTTGCCACCGTCTGCTTAGCACCTAATGACTTTGCCATGGAGCAGGCACACATATTAACTTCCTGATCATGCGTTACGGCGATGAACAAGTCAGCGTGAGATACACCGACCTCCCTTAGAACCTTAACACTGATAGGCGAAGCATTCATGGTCATGACATCAAGATCACTATTGATGCTGTCCAATGCCTCCTCATTATCGTCGATGATAGTTATCTCCTCGTTGGTTCTTGAGAGCAACGATGCAAGATAATTACCGATGGCGTATGCGCCTGCAATTATAATTTTCATTTTTTACTTATTTTATCCAGAGTTTCTTGACGGTACCGTCGCTAAACTCTATGATATTAAGACCACGTTGCATAACGGGCAGTATCTTACCCGACGCATCATAAATCTTAACGCTACCCATAGAGTCTTCGTCAACGAATGTCTTTGTCACCGCTACAGGGTCTATCTTTTTCTTGACAGCAAAGGCGCAGAGCAGGAACTCATCTCCTGTGCCGCCACCTACATTCACTCTCACCTCATAGTTACCTGCAGCAGAAACGGTGAAGTCCATTGACAGTTCCTTTGCTGTAGAAATATCAGATGTATTTATGTCACCATTAGCATTAGGCGTACAAGTAGCACTTGCCGATGTCTTAAGGAACTTGGCAGAGCCCACTTGCTTTACAGCCAGTTTATAAGCTGGAGCACTCTTCCATGCAGCTACATTTGCCGTCATGGTGTAATCGCCAGGTTCCAGATATAGCGGATAATCCTTCTGGTTACCATAGCAAGCATAGAGCGTTCTCCAATACAATGCGTTACGATAATCACCAGGGAAGCCTGTCATCGTGCGTGAACCACTGGTATATGTGTTAGGGTACTCATGAATATCATTAGAACCCTGTGCGCTCTGCCATCCCGCAGGGATATTACCTGAGAGAGTCTTTGTCATATCAAGCTGATATACCACGTTCTCATCCTGGAACACTGGCACGAGTGTCACATTATCGTTAGGCATAGTGAAAGAGCCATCCTCTGCTATGTTCACCTTACCATGTATTATCTCCCAACCGACGAAGGTATATCCCTTCTCCGGTGTTGCCTCCAGAGTTACCTTTTCTCCCTCTGGTGCTGTTTCTACCGAAGCATAAGCGGTGCCATGCTCTGCCTCACGAACAGTAACGTTCCATGACTCTTCTTCAGAGCCGTCAGGTCTGCAGAATACCTGGTCGATGTATATTGGCGCACCGTTATTATTCTTCACCGTAACGGTAGAATTAACAGAGGAAGAGAAGAAACGGCTTGACGCATTGCGCCATTCGTTTTGCGCTGTCTTCTCTATTGGCAAGTCAACAATCGTAGTACCCACCTGCAACTGTACTGTCGTAGCATTGCCAGGGTTTGTATATCTTATACCATATATATTATATGTTCTTGTCTTCACCTTGAAGGTACCCTTCAGTGCTCCTGCCTTATTCGTACCCATATCCACGAAACCGTTGCCCGCATGGTTATACACATTAGGATACCAGTTGAAAGGATCGGTAACGCAAGACTTGATGTTTATGTAATCCATGTCTTCAGCCTCATGTATGACAAGACCATTATATGCTTCTGGCTGCTTAGGTTTCTCCAATGGTGTTGGTACAATCACATCGGTGCTACGGTCTGTAGCATTACCCACTGCCTTGATGCAGATATCTACAGGTCCAAGGTGAGAGACAGCGAGGGAATACTTTCCTGTTGCCTCATCCCATGTTGCAGTACAAGAAGCATTGATGGCACCATGCTTTCTTACGGTGTATGTAGGCTTTTCCTTTGCGCCGTTGACAACGATGATGTCCTTCCTTACCAATACAGTATCGCTTCTGTAGTTGTTCAGATAGAAGCAGAGGCTGTCGCCATACTCTCTTACCAATCCGCTTGACAGCTTATCCCATGTAAGTGTCAAGGACTCACAGGTATTATACAGCAGAGGTATTGTTGCCGTTGCCGATGTCTTCGCATTAAGATAAGTATATGGTGTGTATGTCACCAACTGGTTCTTGAAGCGTGACACGAAGAGGTCGCCATCACTTATCTGCGGATAGAGATTGTTGAAGGCATTTACCTTAGCGGTATTTGTTGGCCATACAGTATTACGCTGTGACTTCTTCACCTGCAGAGGTATTGTCTTTGCGAGTTCATCGTTGAGCATTGGCGTAATAGGAATAGTACGATAGCGTCCTGTCTTCTTGAAGTAACAGTAGTTATCCATCCAGTATCCGGAGTTACGGTTGAATGGGTCTGTCTGCTTATACAGTCCGTCATAAAGGGTATTCCATGCGGCGAACATCTCCTCATGGCTACTATTCTTTGAATCATTGATGATGATAACCTTTGTATTCTCTACCACCTCTTCGCGTGATGGTATATACATCGTACCCTCAATGATACGCTTGAACATATCTATCCATCCATTGTCAAAACCAGGGAATCGTCCCCAGTTGCGAACAGTATAGCCTGCAGAGTTCTTTGAATCAGAGAGATTCTGGAAGTCTTCTGTCCATATCAACTCTGGTCCATCCCATACAGCGCCACCGTTCTGGCATGTCTGTTCCATTACGGTACCGATACCGGCAGATGTAGGATATTTGCATTTGCCTTCACCAATAAGGTCGCTTGTAGCACCGTTCCATCCGCAGTTATCGTAGCGCACGCCATAGTTCTTTGCGAGTCCTGCAACGAAAGGTCCGAAGGATACACTCTCATTGTTGTAGAAACATGTTGACGTGGTGTATTTGTACAGCCACAGCATGTTCTCAGGATATTTCTTGCTTGCCTCAAGCAGTTCCGGACAGCAGCGCATCATTCCCACAGGATTGAGGGGATGTGACCATATATTGCCGCAGAAGCTTACCGTCAGCAGTCCGCCGTACTTATGAGACATCTCAATAAGCTTTGCGAAGAGCAGCAAACGGTCGTGTACGCTGCTTGAGAACTTATCGTTCACCTCGCTGAATCCCCAGAACTGCTCTGCGAAGTTCCATCCGAGGAAGTTAGGATACTTCTGGAAGAAATACTCAAATGTCTCTAAGTCATTATCCATTATGTGTGTATGTCCGCCACTGGCAGGCTGACATGTGAACCACATACCGTTCTGTTGGCACACCGTTGCCCATGAACGATATGTAAGTATGGCATTCTGCGGCATCCTGTGCACGCCTCTTGCTATATCATAGCCACAGGAGAGCGATAGATTCATTACTACATAAGGGCGCACCTCTGTTGGTATGAGATTGATAATCTTCTGAGGGTCAGCCTTGTTCCATACGTCAACGTGTATTAACCACATTGGATGTTTGTTGTCGATAGGACGTCTCTCCTGTGCCGTCGTCATAAGAAGACAGCACAATAGCATTGTAAATGCCAATAAAATTCTTTTCATGTTATTTCTGGTTTTAGTATTATTTAATCAGACCCTTTACGATCTCAACAATTGCCTGAACATCCATTCCGGCAATATGCTGGAGCTGCGCAACGGTACCATGCTCTACGAAGGAATCAGTAGGCATGCCGAGGCGCACCACGCGTGGAGTCATCGCATTGTCAGCAAAGTACTCCAGCACGGCAGAACCGAGTCCGCCGTTCTTCACGCCGTCCTCTATTGTTATTACATAACGGTATTTCTCTCCAACCTCACGAAGGATATCGGTGTCTATTGGCTTCAGGTATCGCATGTCATAATGCGCTACTGACACCTCGCCCTTGAGTTGTTCTATGGCCTTTGCCACATTGTTGCCGATATGTCCGATAGACAATATCGCCACATCTGTGCCGTCAGTCATCTTTCTTCCCTTTCCAACAGGAATCTCTTCGAGCGGACAACGCCACTCTGCGTTGACGCCTCTGCCACGAGGGTAACGTATGGCGACAGGTCCCTGATCAGGCAACTGCGCCGTAAACATCATCTTTCGCAGTTCCATCTCGTCCATCGGTGCGCAGATGGTGAGGTTAGGTATAGGTCTCAATGCCGCCATATCAAAGGCGCCATGGTGTGTAGAGCCATCCTCTCCCACTATACCGGCACGGTCAAAGCAGAACACTACGCCAAGACGTTGTATTGCTACATCGTGTATGATATTATCGTACGCGCGCTGTGCGAAAGCGCTATATATATTACAATAAGGTGTAAGTCCTTCTTTTGCCATGCCGCCAGAGAATGTCACGGCATGTCCTTCGGCTATTCCCACGTCGAATGCTCTGTCTGGCATAGCGTCAAAGAGCTTATTCATAGAGCATCCCGTAGGCATGGCAGGCGTAACACCCACCACTTTATCGTTCATCCTTGCCAGTTCCACGAGTGTCTCGCCGAAGACATCCTGGTATTTTGGTGGCAGGTTATCTGTATTCTCCTTTATTCGTTCGCCCGTATCAGGGTCGAACTTACCCGGTGCATGCCATATCGTAGCGGCTTTCTCCGCAGGCTCATAGCCTTTGCCCTTAACGGTATGTATATGCAACAGCTTTGGTCCCTTCATCTCCTTGAGTTGTCGGAGCACACGAACAAGTTCCTTTATGTCATGTCCATCCACCGGACCGAAGTAGCGGATGTTCATTCCCTCAAAGATATTCTGTTGTGATGACAATGCCGACTTGAAGGCATTGCTCAGTCGTATCACCGACTTCTTCCTGTTCTCGTCAAGGAATCCCTTATCGTTCATCCATTGTGACACTTTGTATCGCCAACGGTTGTAGGTGTCATTGGTATTGAGCGAGAGAAGGTATTGTTTCATTCCACCAACACTACGGTCGATGGACATATTGTTGTCGTTAAGGATGATGAGCATGTCGTTAGGCGACGAAGAGACATTGTTGAGTCCTTCGAATGCCAATCCGCCACTCATGCTACCATCGCCTATTACGGCTACTACGTGTCTGTCACGGTTTGCTACCGCCATTCCCAATGCGGCAGAGATACTGTTTGATGCGTGTCCGCAGGTGAAGGTATCATATTCGCTCTCTTCCGGACAAGGGAATGGATGCAGTCCGCCGAGCTTACGATTGGTAGAGAACACCTCTCGTCTGCCCGTCAGTATCTTATGGCCGTAAGCCTGATGACCTACGTCCCAAACAAGTCTGTCTTCCGGAGTGTTATAGACATAATGCAGTGCTACGGTAAGTTCCGTAACACCAAGGCTGGAAGCCAAATGTCCCGGGTTCACCGAGAGCTCCTTAATAATATCTTCACGGAGCTCAGCACACACATCCGACAGAACCTCCACAGGAAGTCTGCGGAGGTCTGCTGGATATTGTATATTTTCTAAATATTTGTACATTACTTTACGTTGCCAACCTTGATAAGGTACTCAGCAATCTGAACTGCGTTCAGTGCGGCACCCTTCTTGATCTGGTCGCCAGTAAGCCAGAATGTAAGACCATTATCGTTAGCGAGGTCCTCGCGAACGCGGCCTACATATACGTCATCCTTACCTGCTGCATAGAGAGGCATTGGATAAGGGAGTGTTGCCATTGTCTCAGCGTCAGCATCAGCATTAGCCTTTGTGCCTACAGCCTTAGGGTCATCAACGAGTGTTACGCCCTCAGCGTTGCGCAAAGCTTCCTGTGCTGCCTCAACAGAGATTGGCTCTTCTGTCTCAATCCACACTGCCTCAGAGTGTGCACGGAGTGAAGAGATACGTACACACATAGCAGAACAACGTGCGTCGGTGTGCATAATCTTCTTTGTCTCGTTGAACATCTTCATCTCCTCCTTTGTGTAACCATTGTCCTGGAACACGTCAATCTGAGGGATAACATTATAAGCCAGCTGATAAGCGAACTTGTTTACTGTTGGCTGCTTGTCCTCTGCCAGCTCACCATACTGCTGCTTCAGCTCTGCCATAGCAGCGGCACCAGCACCAGAAGCACTCTGGTAAGAAGCGATATGGATACGCTTGATGTGAGAAAGCTTCTCCAATGGCTGCAGACATACAACCATCATGATTGTTGTACAGTTAGGGTTTGCGATGATACCGCGTGGACGGTTCAGTGCATCCTCTGCATTACACTCTGGCACTACGAGAGGCACATCGTTGTCCATACGGAAAGCGCTTGAGTTATCGATCATCACTGCACCATACTTTGTGATATCCTCGCAGAATTCCTTTGAGGTACCAGCGCCAGCACTGGTGAATGCAATGTCAACACCCTTGAAGTCGTCGCCATGCTGAAGGAGTTTCACCTCATATTCCTTACCACGGAATGTGTACTTTGTACCTGCACTGCGTGTTGAACCAAACAGTACGAGTTCGTCAATAGGGAAATTTCTCTCATCAAGGACACGAAGAAACTCCTGTCCTACGGCACCACTTGCGCCTACGATTGCTACTTTCATTTTCTTTTGTCTTTTTATTTTATAAAACGTTCTAATATTTTCAATGTGCAAAATTAATACTTTTCTACGAAACTACCAAACTTTTCCAGCACTTTTACCTTTCTCTTGCTTCGCAAAAGGATTATCTCAGGCAACGCAAGGCACTCCACAATGCCAACAACTCAATACAGTCAAAATAACAAATCGTAAGCAAAATGCGATATTTGCTTACATTTTGTTATTTCAAAAAGTACCGTCACGAGATTAAATCTAGAGCATCGTAGCGCCGGAATTACGCTTTCCAAGAGCCATTTTTGCACTCCGGCAGACAGTTTTCACAACTTTCTGCTGTAATCGTGCAACGATTGCATTGTAAAAGTTACACGATTACACTGCTAAAGTTGCACGATTACACTGCTAAAGTTGCACGATTACACGCAAAAGTTATGCTTTTAGCGCCTCCAGCAGCGATTTTTTCTGGTCATTTCGAGCTTATTTTTAAGCTCGTAATTCGCAAACCGCTGTCTAACAATCATTTACAAAAAACGCCCAAAAATCGCGAATTTGAAGACAGATTTACGTTTCGTGATTTCTATCGCAAAATAGAGGCGTTACGAAAAATCGGATTGTAAGCAAATAAGGATTTTTGCTTACAATCCGATTTTTTCAGTCTGATATTCTTATTGCCTACGGCAAGAAATCTAATCGCTCTGCGAGCGGAAATATTATGCCCCTTCGGGGGAAATTTTATTTTAAGAAATACCCATCATTTTATATTTCCAAGCGTAGCGCTAAAAGATTTCAGGCTTCAGCCCTTGGATTTCTCGCGAAGCGACAAGACATCAATTAATCAGGAATACCTTCTTCTGGCCATTGTAGGTACACTCTACCGTTGCGCGACCGTCACATATCTTACCGATCTTGACGTCCTTAACGGCATTGTTTGTTGAAGACACCTCTATCTTAGAGTCCTTTGACAGCTTCGCATACACCTGATAACGGTTCACTTCCGCATAGCCATTATTGTTGGTGAAGAATATTGGTGCCTCAGGAATGATAAGCTTCTGTCCATCAACGGTAATCGTCACCTGCGGAACGAAAGGACGTTCCATCTGCTGACCATTAATACTGAAGCCTACACCGTGAAGGTCAAAGAGTCCGTTAGGGCGCTGTGCCTGCTGCTGACGGCCACCATAGCGTGGCTGCTCTGGCTGCTTCACGTCTGGTCCCTCAACGACGAGGTAGATAGCGTGCTTGCCTGTCAGTCCCTCAACGGCTTGCAACTGACAAGAAGCCATGTGGCGCTGTCCCTTGCGTGCCTTGATATCCATCACGCAGAGTTCCTTGCCATTCCATGTATCATTAGCATAAGGACCGTCAAGCATCACGTGAATCTTGAATGATTCATCGGTGGTAGAGGTAATGTCAATATTGAACATTGTGCCGTCACCTTTCTTGGTGCCCGCAAACGCCTTGATACCCTTGGCATCCTTATCCAATCCGCCGAAGCCGAAGTACTTATAACCGATAACAGCACCATTCTTCAGTCCTGCGAGGTCCATGCCGTCCTTCCATACGTCGTAGTTATCCTGCAAAGCGTTAAGGTCGCTCATGTAACATGCTATGCCGGCAGAATAATATTTATAAGGTGGCAGACCGAAAATCTGGAATCCTTCACTCGTTACCTCTGCGCCAGTGTAGTGCATACCGTCAGATGCCTTTGCTGTCCATTCGTTGTTAGCGGCATAAGTGTCGTAGCCTACGATGCGAACCTGTCCACCCTTGGCAACAGGCTTCTTGTCCCACTCTATCTTTACAGGCGCTACCATAGCCTGACGCGCAAAGCCATAGCCACGAGGTGGACGATGATAGAACACATACCACTGACCGTTGATTTCCTGAAGGGAACCGTGAGTGTTGTGAGCAGAGTTCATTCCAACGAGATGCGTACCGTCGGCATTTGGCACTACGCCACGAGAGTCAACGAGTACGCCACCACTGCGCCATGGACCGAGAGGGCTGTCGCCGTAAGCATAACGCAAAGCAGAGTTTGTTGAACCGAGACCGTACTCCGGACCGCTGTAACCAGAGAAGACCATGACATATTTGTTACCCACCTGGCGTATGCTTGATGCCTCGAAGAAGTTAAAGTCACCAGGGTTCTGGTCCTTATAAAGGGCTGGATATGGTGTTCCTTCCGGATCCTTCAGCTTTCCATAGGAAGCAGAAGCAGGAAGGAAATAGTCGAGAACTTTTGTTCCTGGACGCACAGAGTACATGGTATTAGGGTCCAACTCTGCTGCGGTAGAGTGCTGGAAACCATAGAATACGTATGCGCGGAAGCCCGTATCATAGTCCTTGTCTTTCTTGTTTGTCACAGGCTCCACGAACACTGAAGGGTCGAAATCAATCATACTACCGTCAAGACACTGACGGCCGTCAGCGCTGAGGTTGACAGGTGTGAAAGGACCATTAGGACGATCGCCCTTACAAACCATTGGCACACGGCGCCAACCGCGTGAGTGTGGATAGAGGTAATAGGTCTTCTTACCCGTCTTTTTATCCTTCACCTCAACCAGATCAGGCGCAAACATGGTGTCCCACTTGCCATCTACATAGTACGAAAAGATAGAACCTTCATCGCGCCATTGGCTTAAATCTTCCACAGGAGCACTCCACATGCGGATGTCCGGACCACAGTAAGCACTGTAGGTGACATCGTGCGAACCGATGATGTAGGCACGATACTTGCCTGGATTGTCAGGATCTTCAAACACTCGTGGCTCTCCGTCAGGGAGATGTTCCCACAATGGGAGATAAGGATTCTGCGCATTGACTGCAAGTGCAACGAAAAGGAACGTTGCAAGTGCCATGATGCGTCTTGAGAGATTACGCTTTTTCATGTTTTTGTTATATTGTTTTAGGTTTATGATTTGCGAACACAAAATTAATAATAATACTCTTTACACGCAAGAAACACACTTTAACAAAAAGAAATATGATACAATATTATAACAAAAAGGTGGAAAAATACATAAAATTCCATAATATTCTTTGGCAGAATAAAATAAATATAGTAATTTTGCCGATAAACAAAACCATTAAATCATGACAAGAATAGGATTTGGATATGACGTTCACCAGTTGGTTGAGGGACGTGACCTCTGGCTCGGTGGAATAAAGATAGCTCATACGCACGGACTTCTCGGACATAGCGACGCCGATGTGTTGACACATGCTATATGCGACGCGTTGCTCGGTGCTGCGAATATGCGCGACATTGGCTTCCACTTCCCTGACACTGCGGCAGAGACAGACGGCATTGACTCAAAGATTCTGTTAAGAAAGACGATGGATCTCATCGCCACAAAGGGTTATCGCTTCGGCAACTGCGACTGCACCGTATGCGCAGAGCAGCCAAAGTTGAATCCGCATATCGAAGAGATGCGCGCGTGTCTGGCGGAGGTGATGCAGACAGACCCCGACAACGTGTCGATAAAGGCTACGACAACGGAGAAACTGGGCTTCACAGGAAGGAAAGAAGGCATATCCGCCTATGCCGTGGTATTGATAGAGAAATAAACAAATAAAACGAAACATAATGAAACGATTAGTATTTTCCATCATTGCAGCTATCGTGTCACTCACTATTTCTGCACAGACCATCGACGAAGTGAAGGACGCTATACGTAACGTAAACAACGCATGGCAGAAGAATCATCCTGCACCTGAGTATGGTGGCACAAAGGCTGGACTGTCAGCATTCTGGGACAACGCCGTTTACCACACAGGAAACATGGAGGCGTATGACCTGTTGAAGGAACAGGCATGGCTGGACTATTCACTGGCGTGGGCTGAACGCAACAACTGGCAGGGCGCATCAGAGAAGGACGCAAGCAAATGGAAGTACAAGAGATACGGAGAGGGACAGGACTTTGTACTCTTCGGCGACTGGCAGATTTGTTTCCAGACATATATCGACCTCTATAACTTCACAGGCAAGAAGGACGAGAAGATGGTTGCACGCGCGAAAGAGGTGATGGGATATGAGGCTCACAGCGACAAGGATGATTATTGGTGGTGGGCTGATGCTCTTTACATGGTAATGCCGGTGATGACAAAGATGTATAACCTCACGGGTGACAAGGCGTATCTGGACAAGATGTACGCTAACTGGAAGTATGCTAACGACATAATGTACGACAAGCAGACAGGATTGTATTTCCGCGACGGTAAGTATGTATTCCCTAAGCATACCACCGCAGCAGGAAAGAAAGATTTCTGGGCACGCGGCGATGGCTGGGTGATGGCGGCATTCGCTAAGATACTGAAGGATATGCCAAAGAACTATAAGCATCGTAAGGAGTTTATTAAATACTACCGCAAGCTGGCTGGCGCATGTATTGCCTCACAGCAGTTGCCTGGATATTGGACCCGCTCTATGTTGGACCCTGACCAGGCTCCAGGATGCGAGACAAGTGGTACGGCACTGATGTGCTACTCGCTCTTCTGGGGTATCAACAACGGATATTTGCCTAAGAGTTACGTGCAGATGGCGTTCAACTCATGGCGCTATCTCTACACTGTAGCATTGCAGCCAGACTACACAATAGGATATGTGCAGCCTATTGGTGAAAAGGCTATACCAGGACAGGTCGTTGACAAGAATTCAACATCAAACTTCGGCACTGGCGCCTTCCTGCTTGCCGCAAGCGAGGTGTGCCGATTCATGATGATGCCATCCAACGATTGGAAGAACTATTAAATAATGGAGGTAAAGAAATCATACAAGGCGGACCTCGAACACCGCCGTCCTATAGTGTTTGCCGTGGCTCTCGTAGCTACGGCAGTGCTCTTTGTAGGCATATTGTTCATACCTTTCAAGAGCATCAGCGACTTGACGGAAGAGTTCTTCGATGACTATGCCATGGACCTTGACCTGAAAGCCAACGAACAGGATGATATGATTTCGGCAGCATTGCCACAGCCTGAGGTGGAACAGAAAGAGAATAATATATTAAATAAGGTGGACGAGATGACGGAACTGGCACCTGAGCAACTCGACAACACCACGCCACAACAGGAAGAGGAGACAAAGGAGGAAGAGAAAGAAGAAGAACAGACGCCCATCAACCTCAATGGTGATGACGAGGAAGCATTGCGCATAGTGGAGCAGTTGCCGGAATATCCCGGCGGAATGGTAGAATTCATGAAATGGCTCACCGCAACGCTGAAATACCCCGATGTAGCACTAAAGCAACACATACAGGGTAAGGTGATGATAAGTTTCATCGTAAACAAAGACGGTTCCCTATCAGACATAAAACTGGTAAAGGGAGTCAACCGTTTGCTCGACGCAGAAGCATTACGCGTTGCAAAACTAATGCCCAAATGGACCCCCGGCAAAGAAAAAGGCCAACCATGCCGCACCATGATCGCCATACCAATAGTCTTTGAGATATAACAAACAAGATTCTTTCGGCAATCTAAATAAAATAAACTAAAATAGAGTCAACAAGTACAAATAAAACCATTTGAGAAAAAGTTGACAACAAAGAATAAATGATAATTTATGAATCTTATTGGAACATTTTGGTCTTTGGTGCCATCAATGGTGGCGATTTCTCTTGCATTGCTTACTAAAGAGGTGTATAGTTCGCTGTTTGTTGGTGTGGTGATCGGTGCTGTCTTCTATGCAATATCTACGGGAACTAGTTTGGATGGCTTTATATCACAGTTGCTATACAATGAGGTTGGCGACGGCGATGGATACGGATTGATACATTGCCTCTCTGACAGTTGGAATGTAGGCATCCTTATATTCCTTGTTATTCTGGGTACTATGGTGGCGCTGATGAATAAGGCTGGCGGCTCATCAGCTTTCGGAAGGTGGGCTGTGACTCGTGTCCGCACGAAGGTCAGTGCTCAGATTGCTGCTGTGGTGCTTGGCATGATAATATTTATTGATGATTATTTCAATTGTCTTACTGTCGGTTCTGTGATGAAGCCTATAACAGATCGTTATGGTGTGACAAAAGAGAAGCTTGCGTATCTCATTGACTCTACAGCGGCGCCTATATGTATCATTGCTCCGATATCAAGTTGGGCAGCTGCGGTATCGGGATTTGTGAGCGAGGGCGAAAATGGTATTGCATTGTTCTGTCAGGCTATACCATTTAATTTCTATGCCTTTTTTACCATAATCTTTATGGTTTCAACGGTACTGATGAAGTTTGATTATCGTGCCATGCGCAATTATGAGAAGAAACTTGGCAAAGCGCAGAAGAAACCCAACGACGTGATTGGACAGGTAAGTGATGCGAAGATGCAGGCGGCAGGTCTCGGGGTTGTGGGAACAGAACTGGAGGATACTGAGAATTGTAATGGTACGGTGTCAGACCTCGTGGTGCCTATTTTCTTGCTTATTGTATTCTCAGTGTTAGGAATGTTATATTCCGGAGGCTTCTTTGATAGTACGAATGCAAATTATAAGGACTTTGTTGATGCCTTTGCAGGTAGTGATGCTTCAAAGGGCCTTGTCATAGGTTCGATGACGGCATTGCTGCTTTCGGTGGTGTGGTTTGTTTCAAGGAAAGTTCTTTCTTTTGATGATTCCATGAGTTGTCTTATAAAAGGCTTTGAGTCGATGGTTCCTGCCATACTCATACTTTCTCTTGCATGGACGCTGAAAAGTATGACTGACGCATTGGGTGCGACAGATTATGTAGCGGGGATAGTATCGGGAAGTGCTGCAGGTCTGCAGATGATGCTTCCTGCGATAATCTTTGTCATTGCAGCATTTCTGGCCTTTGCAACAGGAACATCATGGGGAACATTCGGCATTCTCATTCCTATTTGTATAGCAGTATTCCCTGTAGGTGATCCTCTGCGTATTATTGCTATCTCATCGTGTATGGCAGGCGCGGTTTGTGGAGACCATGTATCACCGATTTCTGACACAACGATAATGGCAAGCGCCGGTGCGCAGTGTAAGCATGTAAACCATGTGACGACGCAATTGCCTTATGCCCTCACGGTGGCTACGATTTCATTCTGTGCTTATATTGTAGCAGGACTGGCTCAGCCTCTTGGTCTGGTGACCAGTTGCTGCATAGCGTGGGGCTTTGCTCTGATAGCTATGGCCGCAGTGCTTACTACGCTACGTAAGTTTGTGTAGGAGACGGTAAGGTTGAAGATTCCATATGCAAGGCTTGATTAATTCTAAACTCATGGTATAAAGATTCTTTAGGCAATTTGTAATATTATTAACCACGACACCAATG
>JAGHTW010000228.1 GCA_018065145.1 Candidatus Prevotella equi | reverse complement strand
CAAAGAACATCCGTAAGAACAAGGCAAAGTTGAAGTACGGAACCTTCGTCTATCTCGTGAACTCAAAAGAAAAGAAGAACTAACAACCCTTATAACAGCATCCAGATATGAAAACCAAGAGATTTCTTTCCCTCGTTTTAGGCACAATCCTGTCTGCAACCGCCTTTGCGCAGCAGACCTATGAGGAAATGGAACTGCTCACCGTCAATGAGCAGGTGACAACCGTCATTACCGCCAGTGAGCCCATCCGCTTTGTGGATATTTCCACCGATAAGATTGCAGGTGACCAACCCATCAACAACACCATACGCCTCAAACCCAAGGAGGCTGGTTATGAAGATGGCGAGGTTCTTGCAATTGTCACCATCGTCACTGAACGCTACCGCACCCAGTACGGACTCATCTATACCACAAGGATGACTGAGGCTGTCAGCGATAAGGAGATACAACTTCAGGAACGTCAGGCATACAACAACCCTGCCGTCAGCATGTCCACGGAGGACATGTACAACTATGCAAGAAAGATATGGAACAGTCCTGCCAAGTACCGTGATGTGAGTGTCAAGAAGCATAAAATGGTTATGCGTCTGAACAACATCTATTCCGTTGGCGATTATTTCTTCATTGATTTCAGTATCAACAACAAGACCAATATCCGCTTTGATATTGATGAGATACGAGTGAAACTTGCTGATAAGAAGGTAAGCAAAGCCACGAACAATCAGATTGTAGAGCTGGAGCCTGAGATGATGCTGGAGCAGTCCAAGTCCTTCCATCATGGCTATAGAAATGTTATCGTTGTGAAGAAGCTCACCTTCCCGAATGATAAGATCCTTACCATCGAGATGAGTGAACGACAGATTTCAGGACGCACCATCTATCTGAACATCGACTACGAGGATGTGCTGTCTGCTGATAGTTTCAACCCTATAATGCTGACGGAGGACTAATATGAGCATCAAGACTATGATTATGGCACTGACCATGACCTTTATGAGCATGGTCGGCTATGCCCAGAACGCCAAGAGCGTGAACCTGAGTTTCGGTGTTATGTACCCTCAAACTGTGGATGCCACCCTTGCCTATGAGGTAGGAACCAAGCACCACAATGCCTGGGAGTTCTTTGGCAATGTAGCATCCAAGTGGAAGGACTGCCCTTCATGTGGTCATATCTGTTCCGAATCCTTCTGGAAGGACAATCGCACATGGGGATTGGGTGTAGCCTATAAGCCCTGTGTGGTTCGCACCCGAAACTCATACGGAAGCGTAAGAATCGGAGGCTTATTAGGCTCTGATACCCATGAAGTCATAGGTGGCATCCATGCTGGCTACGAACACAACTATTCATTGAAAGGAGGATGGCGAGTGTTCTGGCAAGTTAAGTGTGACTGTCTGATCAATAACGAAGACCTATTCCGTACAGGTGTGACGATTGGCGTTAAGATTCCTACAAGTAGTACCCGATAACCCGATAAGAAAATGAAGAGTTTTATGAAACAGATGCTCATGGATGCATCATTCTTTGCCCTTTGTTGCATGACATTGGTAATGACCTCTTGCGATGCCCACCAAGACTTCCCCGACACAACGACAAAGATATGCGACATTCTCTGTACCGATGGTAAGGTGGTCTCGCAGAGCCAGTTCGACAAAGGTGGCAAGGAAGCCATTGCCGTTGTCTATTATGTCAACCATCGTGAAGATGTCGAAGGTCAAGGCTTTGCCGTTTACCTCTGGGACACGGAACCTGCAACCTTTGCCGATAGCCTTGGTGTCAAGCAGGGAACCAGTGCCAGCATTACCGCCTTTGATGGTAATGCAAACACCCATGCCTTGTTTACTGCCAAGGATGTAAGCTCAACCATGGCAAGCAATGTCTTTGATATGTGGCGATATGGACAGAGTGCCTATGTTCCGAGTGTGGCACAGATGCAACTGTTGTTCAATGCCCGAAACCAAGTCAACGCCGTTATTGCCAAGTTAGGTGGTGAACCCATCCCCGACGATCCCGATGAATGTTGGTACTGGACATCCACTGAGGTAGAACATCAGGAAAGTGTGAAAGCCTGGCTTTACTCCCTCTCCACCGGAACCTACCACGAGTGCCCGAAAGACCAGTCTCACAAAGTACGACCTATAGTTACTATTTACCAGTAATACATGGAAGAGACCAAAGACCTTACCCGAGCCTACTCCATCTTCAGGACTGTCATCTATGTGTCAGTCCTGTTGGAGTTCTTTGAATATGCCATCGACCCTGAGATGCTTGACCATTGGAACGGCATCCTAGTTGACATACATGACCGTATCAAGACATGGCTCATCTATCATGACGGAAATCTCGTCTATTCAAAGATAGCAACCTTTGTATTGGTGTGTGTCACATGCATTGGTACACGCAACAAGAAGAATCTGGAATTTGATGCTCGACGGATGGTGTTGTACCCATTGGTCAGCGGTGTTGGAATCCTCATATTGTCTGTATGGCTCTTTGGTTATACAATGGACACAAGGATTTATTCCCTTCGATTGAACATCATTCTGTATATGATAACCTCAATCATTGGAACAGTCCTAATCCATATATCTCTTGACAACATAAGCAAATGGTTGAAGGAAGGCTTGCTCAAAGACCGCTTCAATCTGGAGAACGAGAGCTTCGAGCAATGTGAGGAACTTATCAATGATAAGTACTCCGTAAACATCCCGATGCGCTACTATTGGAAGGGCAAATTCCGCAAGGGGGCTATCAACATAACTAACCCGTTCCG
>JAGHTW010000046.1 GCA_018065145.1 Candidatus Prevotella equi | reverse complement strand
CATTGTCGAAACGCACCTTTTAATACCTCCTCGTAGCATATGAGAACTACAGGATTACTAACTCGTATTAATATGTATATTATTACTGCCGCATAACGATTGCAAAATTACATAAAAAATCTCGAATATCTATGAAAGTCCGCAATAAAATTGCTTTTTGTTCACTTTTTTAGAGGTTTTCCAGGTATATTGGCATGATTAACTGTCATTTTTGTTGCTCATTTTGTGTTTTAGCGAACAAAAAAGGGTGTCGCGACACCCCTGTATTTTCATTTCCTTTCTGTCATCCCTGACTAAAGAAACTCGACATCTTATTGATAGCGTCAATCTTTGTGTCCATAACCACATCAGCATAAACCTGAGTGCTCTTGATGTCGGTATGTCCCATGAGTTTGCCAACCGTAAAGAGGTCACCGCCAGCAGTAAGGGAGAGAACTGCAAAGGTGTGTCTGCTTGTATGGAAGGTTACATTCTTCTCAATTCCAGCAGTCTCGCACCATTTGTGAACGACTCTGTCACATTGCCCTAATGTGGTCATCTTGAAAATGCGCTCATTGGCAGATGCTCCATTTCGCTCTGGTAACCATTCTTGTGCCAGTTTGTTGAGTGGTACAGTCACTTGCTTGCCTGTTTTCTTCATCGCTTTGAGTGCAATCACTTTGCCGAGGTCTGTCTGTCGGATCGCTCCCCAAGTCAGAGTGCTGACATCTGAGTAACGCAAGCCGACATAACAACAGAACAGGAAAGCAGCTTTAGTTGTATCGTTGACGCAAGCGGTCTCAGTCAGTTTGATAACTTCCTCTTTTTCAAGGAAACATCTATCGGCAGACACCTTCTTGAACTTCTGCTTTCGCTCCATAGCATAGAAGGGATTTGCGCTGATTGTGCCTTCCTGAACTGCCACGTTGAGCATTGCAACAAGCAACCTCTGATACAAATGTAGGGTGGTTGGAGCAAGCGGTTTTGGCTCGTCCTGCTTCTTGGTGTTGCGATACACATTCTCCATGTAGTCAAAGAAACCAATCAAGAACTTCTTGTCTATCTTTGACATAAGCATTCGAGGACGATGCTTGTAGGATAGGTAAGCCTTTATGACACTAATAAGATTGCTGTTGTTATTGTAGGTTGACACGCTCAAACTACGATTGTGTTTGATTCCATCAAGATACTTATCCATCCAGTCAGAGAATACCCTTCGTGGCAATGCGTTGCTATCGGTTTCATCTGGTTCGTCTTCGATGCCAAGCATACGTTTCGCCTTTATCTCGATCGCCTTCTTCATTGCGTTCTCATTCTGTGCTTTGCTCAGACGGTCAGTCTTAGGCGAAAGGTGAAGGTTCAGATACTCATACCATCTACGACCATTATCATAGAAGTCAAGGTAGATGGTTAGGTTGCCATCCTTTATTTCACGAGTACGGATTTCTATCTTCATATTGCAATCGGTTATATTTACTTGCCAAAGAAACTGTCAACGAGGTTCACAGTTTCTACCTTCTTCTGGTCAACTATCTTAGCATAGATAGCGGTTGTCTGTACATTAGTATGTCCCATCAACTTGCTTGTAGTGAACAAGTCTGCTCCAAGAGTGAGCATCATCGTAGCAAAGGTGTGGCGAGCACAATGGAAGGTGATGTGCTTCTCGATACCAGCAGCTTCAAGCCACTTCTTGATATTCCTCTCAATATTCGAGGTTCCAGCAGGAAGGGTGTATATCAGTTCGTTTGGATCGTCCTTCTTGTTCAGGCAACTCATTGCCTCTACTGACAATGGGAGGTTGATGTACTTCTGAGTCTTCTGCATCTTTGTTCGGATGAGTTTCGTTACCCCATCAGGCGCATTCAGAATCTTCGCCCAAGTCAAAGTACGGATGTCGCTCAATCTCAATCCAGTAAACACACTCAGCAGAAATGCTCGTTTCACTTCTGCATGAGGGCAATCTGTGTTAATGAGTATCTTTACTTCATCCATTGTAAGGTACTCACGTTCACTTTCTGTTGGCTGATATTTCTCTTTTGAAGGTATTGACTTCAAAGGGTTTGACTTGATATAACCTTCACGGACAGCCTTGTTCAATGCTCCATTGAGTACTGCCTGGTGATGATGGGCGCAGCCATTGCTGATTGTCTTTCCCTTCTCTTTTGATACTCCATGCTTTGCATTTTGCAGAAAGTCGAGGAATCCACGGCAGAACTCCACATCAACCTCTGCCAAGCCAAAGTCAGGTCGGCAGATGTCGGCAAGATGCTCTTCAATCTTCTTGCGCATGTCTCTACGACCCTTCAAGGTTGACTCTGTAAAGCCAAAAGATTCGGTTTCATACTTCTTCAGGAAGTCAACGAGGGAAATGCAAGACTTCTTGACCTTATCCCATTGCTTGATGCCATGTGACTGCAAAGCCAAGATGCGATCTGACTTGACTTTTTCTGCCTGTTGGCGAGTAATAGCGTTTCGTGCGCGCGAATCCTTATCTATTTCTGGTACCAAATACAGATTCAGAGACTCGACTTTGCGAGTTCCTTTCACATAAATGTCCAGATAAAGGCTGATATTTCCGTTAGCAAGCTTGCGCTCACGGATGCGAATAGGCTCTTTTACTTTGATTGTTTTCTGCGGACGTGCCATAGCGTTTGGAGTATTTTAGGATTTTGTTTTCAAGGAGCAAGATTTGCCTCTGAATCACGGTGCAAAGATAGGCATTTTTCTTCAATCACGCAACAAATACGCAACAAAATAATGTTAAAACTGAGAAGAAGAGGTAAAACTCGTCAAAAATGAGAAACAAACTTAACATG
>JAGHTW010000204.1 GCA_018065145.1 Candidatus Prevotella equi | reverse complement strand
ACTAAAGACAATATCCACAAGACAATTCGGTGAGTTATGAGAAGCCAGTCCAGGGTTGTCCGCATCCTTGTATGGTTTGAAACCAAGTTCTTTATAACGTTGCTGAAGTCGCATGTACAAAGGTATAGGATTAGAGCCAAGAGGAACTATCTTAACCCCTTTCGCAACCTCAAAATTGAGGTGCTTGCGAGAAAAGTTATAGTGATTGTTCTTTTCCTTCTCTGCATTCTTTAGCTGGTAACGCTTCTCGTCCCAACCTCTTCGTTCTGCCTCATTGCTAACTTGTACAGGAAATGATTTTCTGTCTTTGCCTGCATGAATCGAGGCGCGAGGAATATGATCTTCCATATTCGAAAATTGTATTAGAATCCAGTGATACCACTGGCAGTATGTGTATAAATGTGTCATCGGGTCTCGGGCAGCACCTGAGCATAATTGGACTTTTTAAGGGAGCCATCGTCAGTGGTGATTCTAAAAGTCCCTATTATGTTTAGGACTTTTAGAAAAAGTCCGCTGTACGCCCTGGGCGTTTCTGTATAGCCTGCCCGTTAGCCAAGGAGGATCTCGTGTACAGTTATATATGTTCAACATCATGATGCTTCTGATGAATTTGGAGTTAGCTTACGATAATCATTATGTTCACATCGCTCCAGACGCCCTTGAAGAATGAAGGTGTTAATCCATTTGCTTGTGGTGCTTGGGGAGAATCCTAAATCAGTTGATACTGCAACATACTGAGGACGGCTGAAAGAATCCGGAAGTGCTGCATAAAGCATCTCCATCTTGTCTTTTTTAGTGAGAATCTTGCCACCTATGGTTGTCGCAACATCAGTCTTTGGCAGATGAGAGTAGCAATATACGGTGTGATAGATTAGAGTGTCACCAAGAGCCATCGCGATTCTGAAGTCTTCCTCTTTGCAGCGAAGAATAGTACGAACATCTTTCTGTGCTAAGGCGGATGGATTTGGCGTTTCATCCATAAAGCGAATAGCTGTTAGTACCATCATCATGCGGAACACGGCAAAAGCCAAGCGTCTGACAACACCCTGCATATCATTAGAGATGTCTTCAACTGCCTCCTTGTTTACCAATCGATAGTGCTGATTGAACTCTTCACAGAGATCTTGAGGGATAACGACTCTGTAGTTTCCACCACGGAAGAAAGCCTCACGCATTCGTTTGTATCTAAGTCCCAACTGATAGTAAACATCACGCAAAGAGGAACTCTGTTTTCCCTCGGAAAATGAGCTCTCAGAAAGAACGTCACGGAAGTCCATCTTGAAAGGAATGTGATAGCAAGTGATTCGAGAGAATGTTCCGTCCTCAGCTTTTGGAGTAAGCGTGTACAACTGTTCTGGAGTGCCTGACAGACAAATAGCCAGCATTGGATGCTCAACAAGTCGATCCTCGTTTTCCTTACGACGCTTAATGTCTATAGGCTCATGATGGTATGCCTTACGAATGATTGTTGTATAATCACCAAACTCTGACTTCAAGACTGCAGACAGGGTATCACACTCGGTGTCAAAGATTAGTCCGATACCGTCATTATAGTCCAATTGCTCTATGACAGAAGCAGCGCTACTATTCGTTGGAATAAAAAGAGTACGGCGATGTGGCTCCTCTCCAGAGAAGGTATTGCCATCCTGCTTTGCTTGTCTCTTCTCGGCCTTATATTCACGTATCTGCTGGTCAGAAATCTCACGAAGTTCCTTATGGATAGGAGCCACCAGTTGACGACAGTAATTCAATGATCCCTTACCCATACCTGCATCTGCCATGACAAAGAAATACAACATCGGTCCCCAATCATCATGATTATATTCACCAACGACATTGTGTAATGTAATGGATAAGCAAGTCATTGCACCCATGAGAATCATATCTCTATCGTCCGGAGAAATGCAGTTGTCAACAACCTCTTTCAAGAACGGAGGGAGTGTTTCATAAACAAAAGAAGGGAAATGAGGGAGTTCTTCTTCGTCATAAATCCATTTGCCGCTAATTTCACATGAATGGACATTTGGATTTTTGGCTTTATGGATATTTGCAGATTGAGGCTGTGGTGCTTTATTACTATCTCCATTTTTCCAAAAATCCATATTTCCAATGTGGGCATTTTGGATTTCTATAGGTGGCACATCAGGTTTGGCATTGGAAATATCTACGCCTCTATCCTTTGCCATTTGGAAGAATGTGCCGATAGTTACACCAGAACCAGTAGAGGCAAGACATTTATCATATTGTTTGTCAGTCTCGGCATGGTTGTATTTCGCATTCACCTTGCTGACACGATGAAAGAAATCACGCCCAGATTCTTTGAACTCGCTTGCAAGGGCAAAGCCTACCTTTACCCAGGCGTCATAACCTTCTGTGATGTCAACTCCACTTTCCTCAATGAGTCCAATTACACGGTCTACCTTATCATAAGTACATTCGCCCCCTATATTATTATAAGGAGTCATCTGCTGTGGGGCGTTCTTAGCTGCATTGCTATTAGAAGGGGCATTCTCCCACTGCTCTGGTAAAAAAGTTTTCTTTTCTGACATATTCTGGATATTTTGAATTTATGTATGCTTCAGGATCGTAAGGAATGAAGCACGAGCGTGCCACATCACTCCCAGATTTGTCTGGCTCAGGATAACCAGAAGCAACAAGATAGTTATAAACTGCATTGTAGAAACGACTGTGTTCCCAGCCTTTACGTTCAATGTCTATCACCCACTTTAAGCCATCGCCTGATGGTGAACGGAAGAGTAGTTCAGTCTCAAAGCAATCATCATGAAGCAGTCTTTCCCTCAACGACGGAATGTCTGCTACATGGTCAAAGTCAATGCAAAGCAATTCCGAATGCAACAGGAGGTGATTCTTGTTGCGAATGCGGAATGTACCTGAGAACGTACAAAAGTCAAAGTTTTCTGCTTTGTATTTCCTCGCAGCATCTTTATCGATTATTGCACGTAAAGTCTCTGTTTGCCTTTGGGCATAAGGACCGACAATGTAGCGATAGATGTCAGGAATGGTGATACACCTAAGTGGTTCTACGTTTCTGATTGGTTTCCTGAAGAAAGAGAAGGAGCGATTTTCTCCCTCTCGTTCTCCAAAGAAATCTTCATAGATGGACAGGGCATTATCCATAATTGCGCGTCGCCTCCTTTCTGCCAGATAAAGGATTATTAGAAACGTATGCCCGTGCTTGGTCCATAAGATCCTTACCTGACGACATACCATCTTCTGCTAACCATGCATCAATCTCTGACTTGATAAAGTACAGTTCTCCTTTTTTATGATAAGGTATCTTAGGAGGCTTAGCTGATACCCATCCATAGACCGTTTGCTTCTTCGGTTTTGTTGGCAAATAGTCGCAAAGTTCTGTAATGTTAAAACGAACTTCTTCTACTACAGGCACGCAATTATGATTGTTCATATTGCCTACCATCGTTTCAAGGTTGCCGATTCGTTTGAGTATCTCGCTCAAAGCTTCTGGCATGGTGTCGAATGTAATTTTTTCCATATTCTTATTGATTTTTTCGATGAATTACATCGCAAGAATACGGAGATAAGCAGAGTATGTAGGGGTATATGACAAATATAGTCTATTATAGTTGTAAGTCACTAATTGTCAACGAATAAATAATTAATATCAATATAGCTACGAACATACAACGTAAGTATTCGTAACAGAATCGTAAAGAATATAAAGCAGAAAAAAGGCTACCTAAGCATTTTACTTAGATAGCCTAATCGATAGTTATGAATTTTTATTTGGATGAATTGCCTGATATGTCATTATCAGGTTCCTCTTGTTGGGTATTGTTACCAAAGTCAATTGTGAAAGCATCTGCAGCAGCTTCTTTTTTCTTGTCCACAACTTTGGCATACACCTGAGTGGTTCTGACGTTAGTGTGTCCCATCATCTTGCTTAGGGTAAAGAGGTCAGTACCTTCGGTCAACTGTATTGTAGCATAGGTATGGCGAAAGCAATGGAATGTGATATGTTTGGTAATGCCAGCAGCTTTAATCCATTTCTTAATCGGACGAGAGATTACCGATTTGTCAGGGATACCTTCAAAAACAATTTGCTGAGGTTCTCTCGGCTCACCACATAGTTTATATGCCTGAGGGCTGATAGGCATATACTCCACACCACCCGTCTTCTTCTGGTCAAAGTTAATACGATGATGCTCACCTTCCTTGGCCAATTCAGCCCATTTGAGTTTTGTGATGTCGCAGAGGCGCAATCCTGTAAGTGCAGAAAATAGGGCTGCACGATACAAAATAGGATTATCGCATGGTGTCTGAGCTAGCTGGTTAAGTTCTTCAAGGCTTAGGTGCTCACGTCTTACCTCTTCTTCAGGAACCCCTTTTACCTTTGCGGCAATATCAACTGTGATATAACCGTCAATGAATGCCTGATGTACTGCACATTTGAATATGGCGAAATAAGTATTTGCTGTGTTCTGTGATAGCAATCCTTTCCTCTTGTCTCCACGTGGAGCCGTTAGGAGATACATTTTGAAGTCTTCCATCAATTTCTGACTCAACAGAGAGAAAGGAATATAGTCACTCTTGGCAAACAGACAGAGATAATCATATACACGATTCCAGTTAACGATGATTGACTCAGAACTACGTGCATGTTTCTTTTTCGACAAGTCTTTGACAAACTGAATGAAGTTTTGCTTGCCTTTTTCATTCAACTCTGCCTGAGCGGCATCTGTTTCTGAATACAATGAGGCATTGTCATACTCATGTTGACGCAATGCTCTGACGTTGTCTGCAAAGATACACGATTCTTGATCTACAGCAGAACGGCAGATGATAACGCCATTCTGATTACGCTTGGGCAGATAACTGATAGTACCATCCTTATCAGTTTTACATGGCTGCGACTTATCCCATACTGGAGTGGTTATGTCACGATGCAAATTTTCTCGAATGCGCTGTGGCTTATCGCTACCTGGTTGATAGATGGGATAAATGTCAAGATAAAGATACCATCCCTCATGAAACTCTTTCTTGCGGAGTTTCACTGATACTTTTGTTAATGCGAGTTTTCTTCTCATACGTCGGACTTATATAATTTATCAAATTCTTCTTTGGGTACATACACATAGTTGCCAATCTGCCTTGATGGGATGCCATACTTTCGTACCTGAGCCCACACTGAGCTATCATTGATTTTGTACTTCTGGCATATCTCACCAATGGTGTAGCAATTCTCAGGCTCCATGTTGTAGAGTTTTGGCAAGGCATACTGCCTATTGATGGGTTCTTCTCGCAATGGGAATTTGCCCAAGAGTTCAGTCTTGCTGATGCGGGTTAAGCGAGTACCAAGATTGATACTTTGTATTTCTCCCTTACGGACTAAACGATGTAGGGTCTTTTTGCTTACACCAAACAATGCCTCCGCTTCTGCAATGGAGATATAATCCCTTGCATCGGGAATACGTTGTTTGAGTTCATCCAATCTCTGCAAGCGTCTCTCTTCTGCCTTTTTTCTTGCACTGGCAATCTTTTGGCATTTTGGAGAACAATACCTGGAGTCTAAAAACTTTGCGAGAAATACATTCCCACAGATAGCGCATTTGCGCTTGATTTCAACTTTTAATGTAGCCATCTTTTACCGTATATCATATTAAGTTCCCACAAGAGGATATTAGGGACACCACGTCTAAAGTTTAGTGACGTGCCAAATCTGTGACAAGAATACGGTAAAACTTGATAAAAGTCCGAAAATCCAACAAAATTTAGCAAAACAAGAAATCCGTGCAACCCACTGAGCTACACGGACTTCCTTATATATTCTTATTTTTGTTTTTTGATTCTTATGGAGATTTACTTCACCTCCTCAAAGTCGGCATCCTGAACATTGTCACCACCCTGGGTTCCACCCTGAGCACCTGCGTTCATGTCTGGACCAGCCTGAGGGCCTGCCTGAGGACCAGCCTGTGCGCTTGCCTGATACATCTTCTGTGCAGCAGCGTTCAACTCGGCAGTAGCAGCATCGATGGCAGCCAAATCTTGTGCCTTGTGAGCATCCTTCATCTTCTGGATGGCAGCCTCTACCTCAGCCTTCACGTCGGCAGGAATCTTGTCGCCGCTTTCCTTCAGCATGTTCTCGGTCTGGAAAATCATGCTATCAGCCTGGTTCAGCTTGTCAATCTTCTCGCGCTCCTTCTTGTCGGCATCTGCATTTGCCTCTGCCTCTGCCTTCATACGCTCGATTTCTTCCTTGCTCAGGCCGCTTGATGCCTCGATGCGGATGGCCTGCTCCTTGCCGGTAGCCTTATCTTTTGCAGATACCTTCAGGATACCGTTGGCATCGATATCGAAGGTTACCTCGATCTGAGGAACGCCACGGCGTGCTGGTGCAATGCCCTCGAGGTTGAACTGGCCGATTGACTTGTTCTGGGCAGCCATTGGGCGCTCGCCCTGCAATACGTGAATGGTTACTGCAGTCTGGTTATCGGCAGCGGTAGAGAACACCTCGCTCTTCTTGCAAGGGATGGTAGTGTTGGCATCAATTAGCTTGGTCATTACGCCACCCATGGTCTCGATACCCATGGTAAGAGGAGTTACGTCAAGCAGAACGATGTCGCCCACGCCACCTTCCTTGTTCAGGATGGCACCCTGGATAGAAGCACCTACTGCCACAACCTCGTCAGGGTTAACACCCTTAGAAGGAACCTTTCCGAAGAAGTCCTGTACCAGCTGCTGGATAGCAGGGATACGGCTTGAACCACCTACCAGGATTACCTCGTCGATATCTGAGTTATCAAGGCCTGCATCCTCCATAGCCTTGCGGCATGGTTCCTTACAAGCCTGGATAAGGCCGTTTGCCAATGACTCGAACTTAGCACGGGTAAGAGTCTTTACCAGGTGCTTAGGACCAGAAGCAGTAGCGGTGATATAAGGCAGGTTGATTTCGGTAGAAGATGAGCTTGACAACTCGATCTTTGCCTTCTCGGCAGCCTCCTTAAGGCGCTGCAATGCCATTGGGTCGGTAGAAAGGTCCATGCCCTCTTCTGCCTTGAACTCGTTCACCATCCAGTCGATAATTACCTGGTCAAAGTCGTCACCACCAAGGTGGGTATCACCATTGGTAGAAAGAACCTCGAACACGCCGCCGCCAAACTCAAGGATAGAGATATCGAAGGTACCGCCACCAAGGTCGAATACGGCAATCTTCATATCCTTGTTTGCCTTGTCTACACCATAGGCAAGTGCTGCTGCGGTTGGTTCGTTAACGATACGCTTTACATCCAGACCTGCAATCTGACCAGCCTCCTTTGTAGCCTGGCGCTGAGAGTCAGAGAAGTAAGCAGGAACGGTGATGACTGCCTCGGTAACTTCCTGGCCCAGGTAATCCTCGGCAGTTTTCTTCATCTTCTGAAGAATCATAGCAGAGATTTCCTGTGGGGTGTACTGACGGCCGTCGATGTCAACACGTGGGGTGTTGTTACCACCGCGAACTACAGAATAAGGTACGCGTGAGATTTCCTTGTTTACCTGGTCGTAGGTTTCGCCCATGAAACGCTTGATAGAGAAAACGGTGCGCTTAGGGTTGGTAACTGCCTGACGCTTTGCAGGGTCGCCCACCTTGCGCTCGCCGCCATCTACAAATGCTACGATAGATGGGGTGGTACGCTTACCTTCGCTATTGGCAATAACCACTGGTTCATTGCCTTCAAATACTGATACACAACTGTTTGTAGTACCTAAGTCGATTCCAATATTCTTTCCCATAATATTCTTTTTTTTATTTGTTATTTCTATTTTCTGGGGGCCTTTCACTATATTTTCGGCCCGTTTCACTTTATTTTGTACAACCATTGTGCCATTTATTTCAGGAAGATGCAGTATGACAGTTTGGCAGAAATTATGTCATGAAGATTAGGGGATTAGTGATGAATGATTAGTGATTAACCCTTTAACCTTTTAAACTTTTAAACCTTTAAACCCTTTAAAAATAGAATTTAATGCGTAAATTTGCAGCAGAATAAAATACAGCATGATGAAAAGACTTCTTTGCAGCATTGTAATAGCATGCGCCACCCTGCAGGGATGGGCGCAGAACTCCTATCTGGTGAGGACAAGCAATCAGCAACAGAGCAGCACCAAGGCTGAAACGCCAACCGAGCAGTTCATACGAATGAACTTTCCACGCTATGAACTGAGCGAGTGGACTCCGGGCATGAAGTTCATGGTGATTCCTGAAAGACGCGACCTTACCTTCCCTACCTTCTGCGATGCCAGCACAGGAAAGGAAGTGGGAAATGCCGACCTGAAATTCAAGATTATGGAGTATCAGGGCTATGAGATTACAGAACCACGCGGATTTATCCACTTTAACTTTTACTGCGAGGAAAACGACAAGAGCTACTACCACGAGGTGAAGAACACCACCTATGCCGACTTCTGCGCCAAGCCAAAGGCAGGCGTGAACACATTGGCATATCTGGGCGACGTGGACCGAGCACGCGACCTGCTGATGGGACACACCCTCTATACAACCGCTGGCGTGTATTGCGTGGATGATGCCAACGCACAGAATGGCGTGCGCGAGATAACGGTACCAACAAACACCCCCGTAACCGTGGTGAACATTGGCGTAGGAACCCGTGCCTGCCCCGTGAAGATTATCGTGAAAGACAAAAACGGACGCGAGTTCTTCCAGAACGTGTGCATCAGCAAGACCAACAACGGCATGCGCGACAATGAGTTCATCATGGACAAGACCAGGTGGGACTTCCCCGGCTCGTTCAGCTTTACCGACCCTAACGGAAAGCGAAATGAAAGCATCAACGCACAATATACCGGAAAAACCATCCACCTGAAGAAACAATCAAGAATGAACGATGGTACCGGCAACATGGTAACCATGAAGCGCCTTACTCCTTTCGTGATTCAGAAACTAGAAGCCGTGAACAACAGCAACTTCTACACCATGTATCTGAAGGGAAAAGACGGCAAGGTATATACCAAGCGTATTACCTTCGTGAGCGAGCAAGTGATTGGCGACATTGCCAACAACGAAGAAGGCTTTTATCCCGAACTGTTCGATGCAGGCGACCCACGCAAGCAGTTCCCCAACACCAGCGAGGCACGCTGGCAGCGCATCTGCGACGGAAAAGTGGAGAACGGCATGACAAAGGCAGAGTGCCAGATGGCCATGGGAAAGCCCACACAAATAGCACGTAGCAAGGATGAAAACCGCGAAGACTGGATATACAAGGATGAATTCCGCAAACAGCAGTCGGCCATCCTTTGCTTTACAAATGGCGTATTGACCGCAGTAAGATATTAACACCTAACGAAAAAATTATGTTCTCTGGAATAGTTGAAGGAATGGCTACCGTAGTAGCTATTGAGAAAGATCAGGAAAACCTGCATTTTACATTGACATGCGACTTTGTGAACGAACTTAGCATAGACCAAAGCGTAGCGCACAATGGCGTGTGCCTTACCGTAGTAAAGCTGATTGACGGCACCTACACCGTTACCGCCATGAAGGAAACCCTAGAGCGAAGCAACCTGGGATTGCTGAAGGTGGGCGACAAAGTGAACGTAGAGCGAAGCATGCAGATGAACGCACGCCTAGACGGACACATCGTGCAGGGACATGTAGACGAAACCGCTACCTGCCTGAGTGTAGAAGATGCCGAGGGAAGCCACATCTACACCTTCAAATACAAGTTTGACAAGGATATGGCCAAGCGCGGATATTTCTGCGTGGACAAGGGTTCTGTTACCGTAAATGGCGTGAGCCTTACCGTGTGCAACCCTACCGAAGACACCTTCCAGGTGTGCATCATTCCTTATACCTACGATAATACCAATTTCCACACTTTCCAGCAGGGCAGCGTGGTGAATATTGAGTTCGACATCATAGGCAAGTACATCAGCCGCATGGTGCAACTTGGGTAAGCTATGGAAAAGAAAAGGATAAACATACCAAACATCTCCGACCCCATCATTCATGTATTGGGGTGGCTGCTGATATTCGGTTTTCCGCTAATCATGATTAGCAGAAACGCCAGCAACTTCAGCTGGTGGGACGTGCTGAACCGACTGGATACGCCCATCTATCTTTTCGTGATATTCTACATCAACTACCTGGTGCTGATTCCACGATTCTTCATGAACGGAAGGCAGAAGCTGTTTATCCTGCTGAACATACTATTGTGCGTGCTGGTAAACCTATGCTCGTACTACTACTGGCACCTGTTCCATAACCAGATAGTCGAAATGATGGCACAGCACCAGGTGCAGGCACCTCCTCCACCCCGCAACCCTATGAGGGGATTTGGTCCGCCTTCGCGCTGGCTGTTCCTGATTCGCGACGTGGCCTTCCAGCTGCTTACCATCATCATTGCCGCTGCCGTAAGGCTGAGCAAGGAATGGCGCAAGGCCGAACGCGCACGCAAAGAGGCTGAGCTGGGCCGTACCGAGGCAGAACTAAAAAACCTGCGCAGCCAGATTAACCCTCACTTTCTGCTGAACACGCTGAATAACATCTATGCCCTGATTCAGTTTGACCAGGACAAGGCACAGAAATCGGTACAAGACCTGAGCAAGCTGCTGCGACATATGCTGTACGACAGCCGAGAAATGTACACGCCACTAAGCAGCGAGATTGCTTTCCTGAACAACTACGTGAACCTGATGAAAATCCGTCTGCCCGAAACCACCCAGGTGGAAGTGAACCTTGACGTGCCTCAGGCAAACGCCATACAGGTGGCTCCCCTGCTGTATATCTCATTGGTAGAAAATGCCTTCAAGCATGGTGTGCGCACCAGCGGCGAAGAGTGCTTTATCCGCCTTGGCATGCAATTGCAAAACGAGTCGTTACTGACTTTCTCGATAGAAAACAGCAACTACCCCAAGACCGAGCAAGACCGCAGCGGAAGCGGCATCGGACTAGAGCAGGTGCAGCAGCGACTTAACCTGATATACCCTAACCGCTACAAGTGGACAAAGGGCGTGCAGGGCAACACCTACTCATCGGTACTAACCATTGAAACGAACCCTCAAAAAACAATCTCATGAAAATTAGATGCGCCATTGTAGATGATGAACCATTGGCAGTAAACCTGCTGAAAAGCTACGTTGAGAAAACACCTTTCCTGGAGTTGATAAAATGCTACAACAGCGCAATCAGCGCCAAGGCAGGACTGGAGGAAGAACCCGTAGACTTGCTGTTCCTGGACATTCAGATGCCAGAGCTGTCGGGCA
>JAGHTW010000117.1 GCA_018065145.1 Candidatus Prevotella equi | reverse complement strand
CGGTCGGCTGGTCACTATCCCACAAGGTAGTCTATACTGTCGGTATCCGAAGTGTGTCCTAACGCAGTTTCAGTCCGGCCTGCAACAGATTTGACCCTTCTGCGATGCACCACCTTTCATGGTGACTAACTTAAATTCGAATGCAAAAATACTAACTTTTTTTCGTACTGCCAAATGTTTTTCTTTATTTTCGGTTATTTGTGGAGCATTTGTTCTGTTATTCTTATTCTGCTGAATCGCTTCCGTTTCTTGTCAGCCACATAGTAGGAGTTTCACCCACTACCTTCTTGAATTGGGTGTTGAAATACTGGGCATTCCTGAAACCGCAGTGCTGCGCTATGGTTTCCTGCGTCGCTTTCGGATGAGCCTGCATGTAGTGCTTGGCAGCCTCTATGCGGTAGTTGTTGATTATATCGCGGAAGGTGGTGTCGTACTGCTGGCTTATCATCGCAGACAGCGTTGTCTTGCCTATGTTCATCATCTCGCAGAGTGATGCGGAAGTCAGTTCTTCGTCACGCCATACCTGCTCCACTTCCATCAGTTCACGGAACTGTTCCAACCTTTTGTCCATCTTTATTTGGGCAGGAGTTGGAATATTTTTGTTTTCAGGCTCTTCCGTAATAATCTCTTCTCTCAAGTAAGGCTGGAGAGGGTCTTCATCCTCTTCGCTGAACAGCGTGAGGTGCGACAGTTCATATAGGGTGACAGGCTTTTCCTGATCACTGTAGAACTCTACGAATGCTATCAGGTGCTTAGTTATCGCTAATGCCACCGACAGGAATACGCCAAGGTAAATATGATTGGATATGAATACCCCTCCAAGACATATCGGCGGTATCATGAGCGTCAGCTCTACAATGTACAAAAAGGCGATGACGCGTGAGTATGACGTTGCCCTGCCACGGAAGAAGAATCTTGTGATGTCACCGAAGCGGTAGCCTTGCCTGTACATCGTCGCAAAGCATCCTGCGTACAATAATGATACATAGGTAGCTCCAAGAACTACAAACACGTTGTATGTGAAGAAACAATATAAGTGGTTTACGCTGGTATTGAATTCTTCCACAAGTCCCTCTGGACTTGCAAACTGTCTGCTTATCTCTGCCGCTTTTTCAAACCCTACGATGTGGCACAATAGGTTTACCGCCACCGCCACGACAATGGCAGGGATAATGAGAAGGAACATCAGTTTGTCGTTCATCTTCTTCCCGAAGCAGTGCAAATACATGTATGCTGCCAGGAACGCTGGGAAGAGAATGCTCAACGGTATGCTTATCGCCTCCATCCTTACCATTGTCTTGTAGTCAATGTCGGGAAAAAGGTATATTGCGAGGATGGCATAGAAGGCTATTGATATACCCTCGGCATAGCAGAAGATACGTTGCCTGTAGGTCTTTTTCTTCAAGATAAAAGAGGCAAACCACAGCAACGAGACGATGCAAGGAAGGAAATATATCAGTGATAGTAGCATATAACAGAGACCCACCCTATGAGGAAAGGGTGGTAAGAATGATACGTGATTATTGCATTTTTGTATAAAACTGCTGCAAAATTACAAAAAAATCCGAATTATTTATTATAAATGCGTTCAAAAATGGACGTTTTTATAAAAATCGGTTGTTTTTATAATCTTTTTATAATTTTTTCTTGCTATTTTATAAAAAAGCGAATGTTTATATGTATTACCTTTGCACTCGCAAATTGCTTCGCACCGTGCGCCAGCAAGCTGACACGCACTATTTGCAGCGTGCGAGCCTAAGTTTGCACTCGCAAAACAATTTTTTATTACTATGTTAAAGAAAGAAAAGTTACAGCATCGGATTCTTCAGAGAACGAGTCTCATTCTGATAATCGTATCTCTGATTATAGCGATAGTGTCGCTCGTGTCATGCAGCAAGAACGATGATGATAACGAAATCGATGACGAAACCGAAAACAGTGAATATCGTGAGACGATGTATCAGGTGTCAACACTCCAGGCACTGCTCGATGGAGGGTATGACGGTTACATCACCGTTGGCGACCTCCGCAAGCATGGCGACATCGGTGTCGGCACGTTCGACAAGATTGACGGCGAGATGATCGTCGTTGACGGAACCGTATATCAGGCACGCTATGATGGCAGCGTCCGTGTTGCCGACGACTACCTGACAGTTCCTTTCGCCAACGTAACACATTTCGACAACGATACAACCATCACCCTGCCAAAGGTAACGAGCATGGAAGACCTGACCGCGAAACTCAGTACAGCCATCGCCAATCAAAACTCCCTCTCTTCAACGGGAGGGGCGGGGCGGGTCCTCTACGTAGCACGCATGGACATCGCTGACTGCAAGAGCATCCATGTCCGCAGCGAACTGCCACAGCAAAAGCCTTACCGTCCGTTGATGGAAGTCCTGAAGACCGACCAGCGCGAGTTTACCTACAGCCATATCGGAGGAACGATAGTAGCCCTATACTTCCCCGACTTCTTCGACAAGCAGAATTCCACCGGCTGGCACCTGCACTTCATTTCGGCAGACAAGACAAAAGGAGGTCATGTGTTCGACATCACGACTAGTGATAGAGTGACGGTTCACCTCGACGCCACACCTTATTATAAATTATATATGCCGTAAAGAGACTTTAAAAACTAAAAGGAAATTATAAACAAAAAGATAAAGAACGATGAAAACAAAAAGTAATTTTATTAATTGCATTGTCATGATGATAGTCATGGCATTGAGTTCTATGGGAACTATGGCACAGCAGACTTACATCTCTGATGTGTATATCTTGTGGGGTGGAGAGCACTTCTTTTCATCTGGGGATGAATTGCCAGATGGCTATGTAAAAATAAATATAGACCTTAATAACAATTATGGTGGAGACTATATGTATCTGTGTTATAAAACAACGACGAACATCTATGAAGCAATTTGCGGATTGATTGTTGTGCATGAAGACGGAACAGAATATAGTTGTGATAAGAAAAAAACAATACGATATAATGGTTTAACGTATTATCCTGCTAGCTATAGTCCTAATTCGGGCGGAGGAGACATGTTCAAAGATTCGAGCAGATCCGGACATTATTGGCTGTATTACGAAAAAGTCGGTCGCGGTGCTCTTTTCTGCAAGCCATCTGTCATCACCGATTTATGGCTTGATAGTGATTATGAAAAACCTTCTGAACATGAACATGATGTAGATTTCTTTTATACGCACAGAATACGAGTTATTCCTGAAGACGGTAGGTTAGTTAACTGGGGTATTCTTGAATTTAATGAACAACCTTCGTTAACATACCCTACTTGTATAGCATATAGAGAAAGTCAACACGTCGATCATAAAATGGAATTGCAAGAATATACTCCTGCAACTTGTACCACGAGTGGCAATAATGAATATTACAAATGTCAACTGTGTAATCGTGGTTATAAATTAGATATTTGGGGGTATCATGAATGTAGTGAGCAAGATATTGTGATTCCTGCATTAGGTCACGACTGGGATAAGATCTACGATGAAACTACCGGTGCATGGCAGCTTGACTGTAAGCGCTGCAAGCATAATGAGGTGAGAAAGCAGATGTGTATTACTGCAAATGAAAATGATGTATTTTTAAATATTTGGTGCGAAATTAACCCAGGCGACGATGATGATTGGTATGGAGGTACATACGAATTGCCAGAGGTACAATATTCACTGAATGGCGGTCCATGGGAGACTTTTATTGATAACGACTGTGTGAGGATGAACCAAGGCGATATGGTATGGTTAAGAGGCAATAACATTTATTTCTCAAGGGACGAATCTAATTATACGTGGTTCAAAATCAGTGGATCTGCATCAGCAACAGGCAACGTAACGAGTCTTATTGACAATACGGGTGAGGGTACAGATTATCCATTTGATCACTGTTTCTATCGCCTGTTTGAAGGTTCTGAGCTTGAAACATCACCAAGATTGAATGCAACAAGGTTGAATGAAAACTGCTATGAAGAAATGTTCTACGGTTGTACTAACCTAAGAGAAGTAACACTATGCGCAACAGACAAGTCGAGTGTAGAAAGTGCTATCGGAGGTTGGCTTGATGGCACAGCAGCAAACGGCATCGTCCACATCACCGACGAACTGGCACTTGCTGACGCTAACCTGCAGCTCCCTACTGGTTGGAAAGCTGACAAGGTGGGCATTCATGCTAACGAGGATCCTGACAATGCAGGCGACTACTATGCTACTTTCTATGACAGCCAGAGCGAATACTCCGTAAAGGAAGGTACGAAGGCTTATACAGGTATCGTTGATGGTGACGTGCTTAACATGACAGCAGAGGCGGACAACATCATCCCTGCCGGCGAGGGCGTACTGCTGAAGGGTAACACCGCTGATGTAATCCTGACACTCTCTGACACAGAGAAGGAACAGACCCCTGGCAATGCTCTCACTGGTAGCGATAGCAACATCACAGCACCTGCCAATAGCTACATCTTTACCTACGCACAGAAAGGTCTCGGCTTCTATAAGTATGCTGCTGGCAAGTCTCTCGCAGCCCACAAGGCATACCTCGTGAATGCGAGCGGTGTGAAGGGTGGATTCTCTCTCAGCTTCGACGGTACACCAACTGGCACTGTACAAATTGAAAATGGAGAATGGGAAATGGAAAATTCTCTGCCAGCTGACATCTACAACCTTCAGGGCGTTCGCATGAACAGGCTGCAGAAGGGCATCAACATCGTGAAAGGTATGAAAATGTATATAAAATAAGAAAAATCATGAACAAGAAAGAATATATCAAG
>JAGHTW010000146.1 GCA_018065145.1 Candidatus Prevotella equi | reverse complement strand
AGGTTATATAATATAAATTATATAAAACTCTGCTCGGATATTTTTTCAATTACTGTTTATCTGTTATCTGTTATTTCTGTTACTGACAGGAACAACAAACTCGCAACGATTCAGAAAGTACCCCGACTTTTCGCCTTCAAAATTTTAGAGCGCAACAATTATGTTGTAACTTTGCATCCGATTTAGATCAGATGCAAGTTTGCACCCGTGTTCGCGAGGACACAAGCCGTTCGTGAGAATAGCACCAAACCATACCCAACACCAAGCCCAACGTTCTTTGACATAATGCACCTGATAGACACCCTACGCTATGCCGTCACGAATCGTGACACCATCGAGGCTTAACTTATGACCACGGTCGGGGTCAACTTATGACCGGGTTCAGTCATAAGTTATGATCAAAAACAGGACAAGAGGCAAGGATGACTGCATGCCCGTTTCGAGTACGCTGAACAAATCGTTCACCGTCAGCACCAGCAGGGATACCGAAATGGTAGTTCTATTCAGGAAGGGGAGTAGCTACTAACGACATCCCTCCACGTCCCGATAACTGTAATAACAGATAACAGATAAACAGTTATTGAAAACGTAACAAGGGATCTGCGTTTTACAGACCCCTTGTCGTGAGAAATTATCAGTTATCAGTTTATTGGTTTTATATTTTCTACTGAAACAAAGTATTCAATGTGTGTTCGTTCGTAGCATTGATTACATCATTCTGCACCGATATTCTTGTAGTATTCAGACGTAGGAATCGGTCACCAGCAGCAGTTTCCTCAATACGAATCATCTCGCATCGCTTCAGTTTCGGCATTCTTTGTGAGTAGCGTACTAACCCCTTCGCCTTATACAAGTTGTCGTCAAGATCGGCACGGTGCGGTTCAAGAATGTCAAACTGATACCCACTTCCATTCTTCTTTACAATGATGAAATCAGGGAACATCGGAAGTAATTTACCATTCCTTTCATACTGAATGCAAAGGAATTCCTCACGCTTAGAAAGGTTCCTTACCCAACAAACAAAGTTAGGGTCCTTACGTTCTTCCATTAGCGTTTTCTCTTCCCAGGGATTTAGTTTCAACAAGGCATTGCCCTCTTCGTTACAATAAAGATGGTCGGTATAAGCGGTACATCCATCAGGTTTGCTGACGTTTATCACATCTGGCAGTTGGAGATCATGAGGAACAACATCTACCTCATTGTGTAGTATGCGTTTGAATTCATTCCTTACGCTTTCGCCACGTTCATTTATCTTATCACGATAATCGTCCACAAGATTATTGAAACGATACTCACAATACTTGCCAAGCTGCTGCATTTCATGCACATCCTTCGTAAAGGCGATTATCTGACAACGAATCTCACGATCATCGTACTCTTCATCCACCTTCAGCATGTACGCATTGTTCACACCACACTTTCCAATCAAGGTGTCAGCAAAGTCATACCATCGGTCAAGGTCGTAGAATACTCGTTTGATGGTTCGTGGCTGACCTTGCAGAACAACATCGTATTGTGCTTCTCGGTTATTATCAACGTAGTTGTCAATCTCCTTGATAGTATCGACGTACTTTCCTGTTGATTGCAACTCTTTCACATAAGCATGAATTCTTTCTGCAATCTCTACCTTTACATCCTTGATTGCATGGTCGTAGATGCCCTCACGTGTGAGCAAGAAACAAAGTTTGAACAAAGCTGTCACGTAATTGCTTACGCCATTCTTCGGAATAGGATAACTCAGCAGATGTGCTTCATTGATTGCTTTTAGAATTTCCGCACGTTCTATACCACAAGGCAGCATTCCTTCTGCTGTCAGTTCTTGCGTTTCCTTCGAGTTGACCTTCACCTCGGAAGCAACACCTCCATCTTCCTTGAACTTCTCAACAATAGCCTCGGCATTGTCCTTGTTGAAGTTAGGAAGAAAAAGATGAACGTCATTTAATGTATCGTCCGTTTCAATCTTTTTATGCAAAGGGGTACGAACCATTCTACCCAACAACTGAGCGATGTAGGTGTCATCATTAGCCACACGGAACGACATCATTGCCTCGGATCTCGGACAATCCCAACCAAAGCTGAGTGCATCTTTGAAGAACACAATCTTTATCCTCTCATCAGCATCTATCTCTGCTGGATTCTTGTATTGCACGTTCACACCATTCAACGTCAGCGTCTTATCCGAATCAAAGGCGTGAACCACTTCGCCATCCTTGAAATTCATGTTTGTGCTTTGCATAATCTGCTTCAAGCACTCCTCAAGGTCTGTATCAGATACTTTGTTCTTCTTGGCATTCTGCACCTGTACTATCAGTATCGGCTTTACATCAACCTCAGGTTCATGTTCCTTGTATGCCTCCCAATGCTGACACTTGCGTTTCCATTCCTTTGCAGCGTCCACCAGATAAGACATTTCCACGAAGTTGGGCACTTCAGGGATGTGCAATTCTATGGTTTGCTTTATCAATCCCGATTCGCGCAGTTCCTTGGGTGTTACCTCGACCACAGGTTGTTTCATCAGGTTGTCGCAGTTGTCAACGAGAGCATTGAAACGCTTTATGGTGGCACTCATACCGATGATGATAGGCATGGAGGACATCTTTACGTTCACCCCCTGCTCGTCCGTGTATTCATAACCACGGAGGAATCTCTGCATGATGCCCATCTGCTCGCTTTGTGCCGCCTTTCCTTTTGTTCCTCTGTGTGCCTCGTCTATAATGAGTATAAACTTCTCACCTTTATCTCTGATAGTGTTCTCGATAAACTCCCAAGCAATGGTTGATCGTTGCTCATGGCGCTTTACCAAATCCTTGTCCTTGGCAAGCTTCTGCGTGTTTAGGAAATAAGTAATGATTAAAAAATAACTTCCTAAAGTTCCTCATATCTATGAGCACTTGATAATATAGTTCCACTTAGGCAGCGAATCATCGAAAACGATTCTCCTGCTCTTTTCCGATTCGTAGGATTCCTTAATGGGTCTTTTCGTTTCATACGTTCTTTGATTTATTATAGCGATAATAGAGAGTCCTTTCTTCGTGGTTGTGCTTTCCGCCCTGGCTCTTGCATCCTCAATGGTAAGCAGCGGGGCACCACTCCAACTCCTTGTGATAGGTCCGAATACACAATGTTCAATAGGATTGTATTTCGAACAGTAGGGAGGATAATGCAGCATTATGATGTTGAGTCCAAGCCTGGAAGAGAGCCGCATGAAAGACTGTTTGACGACATGGTGTGAGCATGCATTAGAGCCGCCTCCGTCACAGAGTATACATATAGTATCGGTGTGGGGATACTGCCACTGGAGATGTTCCGTCCACACCCTTTCAATGTTATCACAGACAAAGTCTGATGTGTCATGGCTCGTTCCCAAAGTAAGATACGCTTTGTTGGCACTGACATCATAGATGCCATGTGGTACGATGGTTCCTTCGGAGAAGGTTTTGAAGTCATGGTCATAGCTCTTTGGATTCCCGCCTTTAGCGGACACTTTTCCAGGACGCTTGAAGTTGCCTAACATCTCCTTCTTCTTGGTATCAATGCTTAATATGGGAATATCAGCCGACTCACATTCATTCAATACGCTCCTTATCTTCACGAACTGGGCATTGCGGTCTTTCACGTCTTTCAACGTCAAGGACTTAGTGAAACTCCTGTCCTTGAAACCTCTGGCTGCCTTCATCTTCCTTACTGTGTAGGGGGTAACATTGATGCCATGCTCTTTGAAAAGGGTCACTAACTGCGAAGTGGATACGGTAAGCCACACGACATCGGGATCTTGGGGCAAGCCTGCCGTATAGGCTTCGGCAATCTTATCAAAGACAGACAGGTACTCAGGATGCTTCTCAAGTACAGGCTTCCTGCCTCCGCCTGCCTTCCTCACGCGATTTTCAGGAAAAGTCTCATTGGCTCCGGATTTGAGCTCGTGGATGCCGCTGTAGATCGTATCAATGCATACTCCCGCAGCTTGCGCCACCAAGGACACACCATGATAGCCCAATGCACACGCCTTACTGGCCAGGAACTGACGTCTCTGGCGCTCATCGTAAGTTATCATGCATTGTCTCTCCATATCGCTAATTACACTATCTGTTGGAATTTTCGTAACCGACATAACCGACTGCTAATCAGTTATAAAGTTACGAATTTTCCTTCAGATTACAAAATATATCAAG
>JAGHTW010000061.1 GCA_018065145.1 Candidatus Prevotella equi | reverse complement strand
TGGTTCAGATTTGAACGAATATAGTTGAACGCTCTAACTTTGTACCATTAAGCAAGAAACAGAAGAATATGAATACAAAAATTTCAGTAGAAGACAAAATACATATCGAATTAGCGTTAGATGATATTGTCAACGTAGTAAACAACTACATTGGCAGTTCTGAGAGTACAAAGAAGCCCATGCTTATCTGGTTCGAATCTAATGAGGACATTGACAAGGCTCGTCGCACAATTCGTAATATATTGGGATGCTGTGAAGTAAATCAGCATCCTCTCTATGGTCACGAACACTTCATCGACAAGGATGGAAAAGTAAAGAAGATATCCGATCACCCAGAGTTGACAAACGGTTTTATCTATCCTGGTAGATACGACGAGAATGTACGATTCTTTTTGTATCATAGATACACTGAGCAACTGTATGACGGTCACATCGCTTATGTAAAAGAATTGGCAGAGAAAACTCAGAAGCCACTCCTGCTGCTGGTAAATGAGTACTCAAACGAGGAAAATCCTAAGTTTGACGCAAGTTCTTTTGAAGAATATACAATACTGAATAAAATGGAAAATAGTAACAATATCGAAAAGCAGAAGAACAGCGCATTGGACACGGAAGCTCGTAAACTTGTTCTTCTGATACAATGCGGTAATGCAGGAGCAGAAACTCGTTTGCTGAATATCTACAAGGGATATACGTCTTCTATGATTCGCCAGTACAAAGGAAAGGGTCTCACAGATGAAGAGATTACGTCTGCATGTGAATCAGCTTTGATACGTGCAGCACGCAAGTTTGATCTGGACAAGGATTTCGCATTCATCTCCTATGCAATATGGTGGATGAAAGAAGGAATACTTCAGGCTCAGAAAGCAAAACGAATGGAGAAAATTAACCAGATTTTACCAAATATCAATATGACAAAGACCGAACTTGGGAACTACGATGCCTTGAAAGCTATCAAAGAGCAGTTGGAGAACAACCAGGACAAAACCATTACAGTCACAGCGAGTGTTGGAAAACTTGACTTCGTTGAAGAGATAACCATTCAGAAAGAGACATGGGATAAGATTGTAGAATTTGCCACCTTTGAAGTTAAGTGCTCTATTGAGGACGAGGAGTCTATGGAAGGCACCGCAACAAATGATGTAGTGTATCATCTTCAGTGTCGCGGCATATCAATGACGAGCATCCTTGACCAATGCGATAAGTTACAAGATCTGCACAACATTATGATGGCAGAACTGCTTGCCTCCGAGGATTCCGACCGTGAAGAGTATTCTTTGCTTGAAGGCATCAAGGAAGTCAAGGTTGCCATGTGCGGTTACAACGATGACGACGAGGACTTGTCTGACGAGCAGATCGTCTTTATCCACGATGAATATCCGCAAATCCTTATTGATGAAATAGAAGCAAAACTATAGTACAGAATGATAACTACAGAGTACTGTCGCACGGAAATCCATATAAATGGTCGTCAACCACTGCCATACCAGTTGGCGGTAACGGAGTACGAGGACAGAGCAAACTGGCATCCTATAGAGTTGCCTGAAGGTGTTTATTTCGAACTGCAGACCACCGAAACTGATGAGCATTGGACAAACGATGCGAGTCGCAAGGTATTTGTCTGTCCCTACCATGTAGTCATGATTGATAAAGCAGAAGAAGAGCTTGAAGGGTATTTCCGGAGCGAAGACGAGGCTGTGAAGTTCATAAGAACCAACAACAATAACATTCCTGATAATCTCACTACACTCAGCGAGATTAATGACTACTGTATGGACAACGGACTTAACATCCTTTGGTATTACTCCAAGACGGAGATTTCCAATGTTTGTCCCCCGATAACAACAAAGATGATAAAGTGTCTCTTGGCGGCAACTCATATACAATAACAATAAAAATCAGATAACTATGGAACTTAAAGAAATTGGAATTGGTGTAATGATCAATGATAATGATGATGGCGCAGTTGCTATGATGCCTGCTGCAGAGGTTGATGAACTCGTAGCCTTATACAACAAAGCATTGGCAACCGTTCTCGTTGGCATAGAGGAAGAAGACCATCACTTGACATTTGACCCATGGCTCAAGGAGCAGAATCCAGCACTCTATGACAAAGCAATGAAAGCATTCATGGAGGAATACTCTACTCGTATGAGCAGCGAACCTATGGATGATGATGAATGGGAGATGGCAAACAAGTATGCTTCTCATTACCATGACATTGACGGAGTTTATCTTGATGATAGTAACGACGTGAAGTTTTACCGTTTCACCTATGCGTAAGAATTTGTTGGATATAATAATAGGAATCTCTCTTCTAGCCGCCTTGTTATGTGCTTGTTCACAGAAGCAGGGTGGTGACTCAACAAAGATTTACTATGGTCAGACAAATCAGAAAGCCTCCCCTCGGGGAGGTTCTTGCTCTGGCAAGCGTCTCTATGAGCCGAGCGTGGAGGGGGCTAAGACTTGTGTCATATCTGACGATAGCCTTATAACTGTCTTTTGGTGGGACACTGGCGAAGGTGGTACCGCTCCACAGATAGAAGCCGTTTGTCGATTCAAGACAGAGGCAGGAGAAGAAAAGGAGATAACTACTCCCTTACTTTCTCTCATTCACCCAGATGATGATTACGGACATCACGAGGTTGAGAAGATCATAAGTCTCAATACAGAGTATGGAAAAAGAGTCTATTTCTTCTATCTCAGAGCCAAAGTTGGTAGCAATAAATACGCTCATGACATGGTATCAATGACCATAGAAAATGACTCCTTAAAACCCATAAATGTGATGAACGCTGAAAACGTCTGTTTTTCGCATATTACTCTTAATTTAAGCAGGTAATATGAAATTCGTGTAAGATTGCTTTCAAAGATCTTAAATGCGTAATACATTGATTATACGCACATTACAAAAGGCATACGAATGCTTTTGCATGAAGTTTACAACGTGGTTGAAAGTAAAAACTGGTTACTTTTTACTTTTTTGAGGTATCTTTGTATGAGAATTACAAAAACAACTAAAAAATAGGTATATGAAAGAGTTCAAAATCAGCAACCTTTGATGACCTCTCTGCTAAGATTGGACTCTCACGCGAGCGCACTCGCCAGCTCAACATGAAAGCTGTGGTGTGGAGAAACTCCGTATGTCAGCAAAGTCACTTAACCTCGTAAACTATCTTGCAGCTTAAAAATACAATATATTATGCCAAAGAAAATAACCTTCAATGATACTGTCCAGAACAAGGTCAAGGACTTTGTAAATGCAAAAAAATGGAGCAACTCACAGTTTGCTTCCAGATATTCCGACGCCTTTGCCGAGATCTATGGCAAGATGGAAGCACCAAGCACGTCCACCTCACGCAAACTCGTGGAAGAGAAAGGTCATGAGTATAACGAAAAGGAATGCATCGTACTGGAGAAGCTTACAGGCGTTTCATTCCATAGAATGTGGATAGACGAGCAGGAGCGTATCATCCTCAGCAAAAAGGATAACTATGCACTAGAGCACGGAGAAGAGGCAAAAACCACTGGTAACAAACTGGATTCTGAGATACAGGTAGCTGATAAACTTAGGAGGTTGGAAAAAGAAGCAGACACACTCTCGGTTGATGACGTTACCGATAGCATCAGTCGCTATGTAAACATTACCACCAGCCAACCCATGGTGATCCTTTGCGATTCGTCTGCATTTGCAAGCTATCTAGTTGAGGAAAGCGCAGAAAATGCTTTCAACGTTTCTGCCGATGCACTCACCACAGATGGTGCAGACATCCCCAGCAACATCATCTACACAACACTTTGCACATCACCTATGAGCACAGAGGCTGGTCGCGCTGTTAACGATGCATTGAAAGTGATTCGCGAATCTCAGTCGCTTGGTAAGGCAAAGCACGTTATCGTAATCATAGAATCTTGGGATGACAAGTCGATAGCGTTGGCTCAGAAGGAATGGATGGATAAAGCCTTGATGCTTCATTTCCGTTGGTCATACAAGATGATGCACGGCTGGTTGCGAATCGAGGAAGAAAACGGCCGTATGCACCCTTCACTTCGCAAGTTTATCGACACGGAGTTTATTGAGGTAAAGCGCATCAAGCTTCCTAACGGCAACGATTCTTACCGCCCATGCTTCGAACTGCTATATGAAATTCATACCCTTACGTACATGCACCTTGACTATGATGAAAAGCATTTGCTGATGCTACTTATGGTCAACGATCTCTACTACTATGGCATCACAGATTGGTTGATCTCCAGGGTTTACAAAACCGATAAAGATGAAGAGACAGAAGCCATTCGCTACGAACTGCTACAGAATCTCATGTCTCGCAAACCTGAGTTGCCAGAAGCGATAAAGAAGGACATCATGAAGTGTATTAATCGTGTTGGTTCTTGGCCGGAAGCCTTCAAGGAGGAAATAAAGAGTTGGATTGCTCAGGGAGGCTCAATGCTGATGCCAGATTGTGAAGAAGCTGAAGAATGGATGGATCTTCTGATGGATCTGTATGAGAAACAGCAGGAGTGGCTCACAGACGAAGCCTGTCTTGCAGCACTCGACACTCTGAAACGAGAAGGTTTCCCCGTGCGTTGGTTCTGCGATGACTGCGACCAGAAGTCAATCCTCACCGCCATTCTCACTTTCTCAGATTGGAAGAAAGAGCGCCAATTGGCAGCCAACTACACACTTCCTCAACTCAGTTACGTTCTTCTCTCTGGTGAAGCACCTTCACTTGATGCTGAGGGATGGAAGCGATGGTTTGAGAGATGTCATAACCGCAACCTCGTAGGTACACAGTTTGATCTGTCCATAAAGATTTTGAATCTCAAACGACAGATACATTTGTGGAAGGTGAATTAAATTCATTTGCAACATGTTTACAAGCGTAACCGACCGAAGATAAGCGATTTATCTCTGGTCGGTTTGTCGTTTGCCTTTGGTTTTCAAAATGGTTAAAAATCAAAAAGTGGTTTTTGCCATTGTTTCTTCATACCTTTGCATCAGAATTAAAAAATATATAAAATTTTAAGATATGAAGAAGAAGACATCAAATTCCGTAAACAACAACTCAAAGACTTTAGTAGCTTCATTTGTTAACATCTACAACAAACTCGAGTCCTGTGCGCTTAATGAAGAAGTGCTTGACAGCGTGAAGGAGGATGTGAAGTTTCTGAGCGAGCGTTTGGGACTGAACACTATTCAGTGCGTGATGGTTGCCGTGCTTCTTGACGACGAAGACGGTTGCTTGTTCAATGATTTTGCTAAGAATCTTGGAATCAATAACATCCAGATGCAGCTCTACAAGAGTGATATGAACGATCTTGTGGAGCGTGACCTCGTATATTGCAATACGCAAACCATACGTGGCGTCAACAAGAGTATCTACACGCTCGACGATGATTTCAAGGATGTTATTGGCAACAACAGGGCCTATGAGACACTTGCTGTGGAGCGCAATGGTCTTATCGAACCTGAGACGGTGAAGGAGAAGTATCTCTTCTATAACGAACAGGAGCAGCACCAGATTGACACTTTGGGCAACCTACTTGAAGAATCACGCTTTAAGAAAGTGCAGGAACGTCTCAATGAAAGTGGTATGCGTACTGGTTTTGCGTGCCTTCTCTACGGTGGTCCTGGTACAGGTAAGACTGAAACGGTCTATCAGTTGGCTCGCCGTACTGGTCGCGCCATCATGCCAGTGAATATCTCTGAAATCCGCGATAAATTTGTAGGCGAGACGGAGAAGCGCATCAAGCACGTCTTTGACAAATATCGTGCCTACGTGAAGGAGAGTCAGGAGAAGGATACCCTTTGTCCAATCCTTTTCTTCAACGAAGCTGATGCCATTATCAGCAAGCCTTCCCGTGAGGTGAAGAGCCTTATCTGGCAGTCTATGATGCCAGATCTCTGCGAGTACGATGCTGACGAACTCGCCACTGCCTACGATTTCTGCGGTGGACAGATTGAGAATGTCGTTCGCAAACAGGCAATCAACTGGGTGCTCTATGGCAAGAACGCATCGCTCGAAGACCTCCGCACCATCTGCAATGAAGAAAGCATCTCCAACAACAAGACACGTTCACGCATAGGTTTCTATGCGTGATACGGTTGCCTGATTTCACACATTAAATAATATGTAACTGCTTATGAAAACTTCTATCGCATCAATAATGCTATTGCTCACTATCGCCCTTATATGCTTACCAATCAGTGTTGTATGGTTCGCATTTGTCTGCAACTATTCCGCAATCATCCGCGCAATCATCTTCCTTGCAGGTTTGATTTTGTGCCGACTGGTAAAGCCGCTTTCCATTATCACAGGCAAAGACCTCAAGTACATTTAATCTTCCACAACATGATTACATTGAAATCAACTTCTTGCCGTTTGCTTAACGACAATAACCATGGTGTATCATTCTACAAAATAATAACCAAGTTTGCTGATGGTGTTAAACTGAGCGGCTGCAAAGTGATATTGATAATCAATGGGTTACGTACTTTCTCTAAACCTGTTCCGTACATAATTTGAACATACTGCACATTTTTCGTGCAGAATAGACGATTTAGTACTTATCCCTATGATTATTTTCTCTACTCCTCAACGGCTGCTTGAGCCGCTGCGAGGCGATACTAATAAACAATCGGTTACGAACCTTCTCTAAACATATTATGTACATAAGCTGTTAGGACTAGAAAGTTATTGTGCAGAATAACTTAAATCAAAACTATATGGAAAGAGCGCTACGTTTATAGGTACAAAGGTACTCATTTTTCTATTAACACACAAGCGTTTTAACACATTTTTCACGAAAAACGTGAAAAATGTGAATGGCTACAAAAAGGAAGAGACAAGATTATCTTGCTCCTCCTCGTTCTTAAGACTATGTTAAATCTCATTATAAATTCTTACCCATCTAGTAAGCTTCCTGCAACTTTGCATTGCCCTCAATCATGCGAGGTGCATCTACGCCACCGCAGAAGAGAGTGCCTTTGAGTTCGCATTTCGGATAGCAGTCAATCCAACCTGTAAGACCTGCTTCTGCACGCTTCGGTACCCACTCTTCATCTTCTGCAGCTGTCAAGAGCATGTAAACCTCACGAAACTTGTAATATGTTTATTGTAGTTTGAATGTATGCTTCTTGCCGTCTCCAATGAATGTAATGGGGGTTTTGTCCTCATACAGAAGGGTTGTTTTGACACTACGAGGAATGGTTACAGCGTATTCGTAGGAGTTGTTGCGAGACAGTTTCCACTCCACGTCAACTCTGCCCTGAGGGGTATTCGTTCCACCCTTTGCCCATGTCATTTCGCCACCAAAGTGAGGTGTGAGCAGGATGGATTGGAAGCCTGGTTCGGCAGGGCGAATGCCGAGGATGGTGGAGTAGAACCAACCTGCAACGGCACCATAGCTGTAGTGATTGAATGAGTTCATGTTCCACTCGTGTTTGTTGAAACCATCAGCAAGTGTGTAGCTGTCCCAACGTTCCCAAATGGTGGTGGCTCCCTGGTCGATGCTGTAGAGCCACGAAGGGTTTTCGCGTTGAAGCAGAAGGCGGTAGGCAAGGTCGGTCATGCCGCACTCTGTGAGCGTCTCCATCAGAATGCCTGTGCCAACAAAGCCCGTCGAGAGCTTGTAGCCATTCTCCTCTATATTCTTGCGCAGGGACTTCATAGCAGATGATCGCTGGCTCTCTTCCAGAAGGTTGAAATGCAGGGCCAGGAGGTATGACGTCTGAGTGTCCTTGCCTGTATTTATCTCGCCATCAGTGATGTATCTGCGCTGGTATTCCGCCTTCACGTCCTTGGCAAGCGAACGGTAGCGGTTGGCGTCAGCTTCACGTCCGAGTATGTCGGCCATCTTTGCCATGAGGGTAGATGAATAATAATAGTACGCGTACGAGACGTAGCGTTTATCCACCTCCTTGTAGGCAAGCCAATCGCCAAACTCTGTGGCTGCTCCCACATGCAGCCATTCGCCCTCGCTGAACGAAGCACAATGGCGCATCCATCCCTCCATGCTCTCGTAGTTCTCCTCGATGATGGTCTTATCACCCGTCATTACATAAACATTCCAAGGCACGATGATACCCGCATCACCCCATGCAGCACCGCCGAATCCCCACATGTTGGCAGCAGGAGCCGTACAACAATATGCGCCATCCTCACGCTGACTGTTGCGCATGTCGCGCATCCATTTGCGGTAGAACTCCTTCGTATCGCTGTTGTAGAGAGCTGTGGTGGAGAATATCTGCGTGTCGCCTGTCCATCCAAGTCGTTCATCGCGCTGAGGACAGTCGGTCGGGATGCTGAGGAAGTTGCCTCGCTGTCCCCACCATACATTGCAGTACAGCTGGTTGATGTCCTTGTTGCTGCATTCGAAAGTTCCCCATTCCGTGATGTCGCTACCTACAACTTGCCCCACAACCTTACGGATTTCAACATCCTCAGTAGCAGTCATCTCGGCATAGCGGAAACCGAAGAAGGTGTGTCGAGGGTGGTACGTCTCAACCTTACCTCCTTGCAACGTGTAGCGGAGTGTTGCCTTGGCTTCGCGCAGATTGTATGTCCACAGGCTTCCAGCTGGTCCTTTGTCCAGGCGATGGGCATCACCATTGTAGTTGAGCATTTCGCCGAAGGTACATGTCAGTTCCGTACCTTTCTGTCCCTTAACGGCAAAGTTAATCCAACCAACCATGTTCTGCCCGAAATCGATGAGAAGCGTATGCCCCTTCTTCAGCGTAAAAGGCGAGGAGAACGATGAGAGGGTCTTCACAACATTGATTTCTCCATAATCAGTATTGGTCGGCTTAGTACCCTCGTAGAGAGTAACCTTCTGTGGATTGCGCCACATAGCCTTGTCGCGAATCCTTACCTTAGGACCGAACTCAGGAATTAGCTTTCCCTTCTTGTCCTTGTTTATTACAACGTTGTGCCATGTAGAGACGTGCCGCGTTGCATCGTACGTCTCGCCATTGTAAATATCGCCCATCCGAAGAGCGCCATCCGTGGCGCACTTCCACGAACTGTCCGTTACGAACTTCTCCTTAGTTCCATCCTTATATTCCACATCAACCCAGCAAATGAAGGCATGACGATTGTCCTTGCCATACACACCGCGAGTGATACCGCCTATCCACCATCCGTTGCTCACCTGAGCCGTGATGTTCAGCGTGTCGCCCTTCAGCAGCGAAGAAGGCAACGAATGCGACTGGTAGAAAATCTCCTTGCGGTAATCCGTCCAACCAGGTTTCAACTCCTCGTCACCAATCTCTTTTCCGTTGACAGAGAGGGTGTAAACCCCCAGTGCACTTGTGTGGATCGTTGCCGCCTTTATGCGTTTTTCTGCCTTGAAGGTCTTGGCGAATATGGGCATACCTTCGCCCCTCTCTGGCGAGCATATCCACTCTTGGGCAAAGGTGCCGGATGCTATCAAACTAGCAAATAATGCAAGGAGAAGTTTATTTGTCATACGTTACTTGTTTGCCTCGTTATATTGTTCGTCTGTTACGGGTTCTAACCATTCGTTTGATTCAGGATCACCTACATGAACGTGGCTTGCAAGGTGCTGGAACCATGAATCCTTTGTTGCTCCGTGCCAATGCTTTACGCCTTCTGGAATGTCGATGATGTCGCCTGCATGGAGATGGATGGCTGGTTTGCACCATTCCTGATAGATACCATCGCCGCTGACGCAAATAAGTATCTGGTGTGCTCCGTGATGAACGTGCCAGTTGTTGAGGCAACCTGGTTCGAAGGTTACATTGGCATAATTCTGAATTGTCTTTTCGCCTTCCGCAAGGTTCTTTGGCTGAATTTGTGCGAGGTGACTCTGTCCTGTGAAATACTGAGCGTATGCATCGTTTGGATTGCCTTTTGGCCATGAGCTATTGAACTCTTCTGCTGATATTTTAGTTTTCATCAATTGAGAATTTATAGGGTTTAGAACTGAACATTCTTCTAACTCCCTCCCTTTTGGGGAGGGCTGGGGAGAGGCCACCTTATTAAAGATTAGAGGAAGACACTCTGGTGCCATCTGTCGCATGTCCACAAGGTCAAGGCTCTTTACCATGTGGAGCGTTCCTTGCTTGTAGGTCTGGATTACTTTACTTTCTTTACTCCGTTCTCAATGTACATTCCTTTTGCAGGAACCTCGGCGAGTTTCTGACCATTGAGTGAATAGATACTGTTCGGCT
>JAGHTW010000022.1 GCA_018065145.1 Candidatus Prevotella equi | reverse complement strand
CGCTTGATGTTCAACTGGATCTCTGAACGGAGATCACCTTCTACCTTGAATTCAGCGCCGATAATTTCACGGATCTTGGCAGCCTGGTCATCAGTCCAATCGCACACCTTAGTGTCGCGGCTTACACCAGCCTTATCCAATATCTTTGCTGAACTACTTCGACCTATACCGTAGATGTAGGTCAATGCGATTTCGCCACGCTTGTTCTGGGGCAAATCTACTCCAACAATTCTTATTGCCATAATTGTTTGTAAATGATAAAAAAACTTGTTAATTAACCTATTGTCCAAAAATTTGGAGATGCAAAGGTACACATTTCCCTTTACATGGCAAACTTTTTTAACATTCGGTGTTAACTTTTAACTTTTAATAATTTTTAACCCTGACGTGTCTTGAACTTAGGGTTCTTCTTGTTGATTACGAAAAGACGACCCTTGCGGCGTACGATTACGCAGTCTGGGGTGCGCTTCTTCAATGATGCTCTTGTCTTCATCTTTTGTTGTTCTGTTTAATATAAGTACTTATTTATTTGTTATTAATCTTTCACAGATTTTCTTTGCTTATTACTTGTAGCGGAAGCTGATGCGTCCTTTTGTGAGGTCGTATGGGCTCATCTCGACCTTTACCTTGTCTCCTGGTAGGATCTTGATGTAGTGCATACGCATCTTTCCTGATATGTGTGCTATGATTTGCACACCGTTCTCTAACTCTACGCGAAACATTGCGTTGCTCAATGCTTCGATGATGGTACCATCCTGTTCTATAGCAGATTGCTTTGCCATAACGGTTGTCTTGTTGTAATTTGCCTTTTTGTTATACCTTATTTATTATATAGTGTTGTGATTTGATATTTATATCGTCACAATCTTTTCTATCTCTTCGAATGTTGAGAGTATCTCTGCCTTACCTTTTCTCACAACGATGGTGTGTTCGTAGTGTGCAGCGATTTTTTTGTCTCTGGTTACGATGGACCATTTGTCTGGCATGAGCCATATTTGTCTGTTGCCTTGTGTTATCATCGGTTCTATTGCGATGCACATGGTTTCCTTGAGCTTTGGTCCGTTGCCTCTTTTTCCGTAATTTGGTATTTGTGGGTCTTCGTGCATCTTTCGTCCGATGCCGTGTCCTGTCAGTTCGCGTACTATGCCGTAGCCTTTTGCTTCGCAGTGGTCTTGTACTGCCTGACTGATGTCGCCTACGTGGTTGCCGTGTACGGCTTGCTCTATTCCTTTATATAGGCTTTCTTTTGTTGTAAGGAGCAGTTGTCGCGTTTCTTCGCTTATTTCTCCTACGGGGAATGTGTATGCGGAGTCTCCGTTGAATCCGTTGAGGAGTGTTCCGCAGTCGATGGAGATGATGTCTCCTTCCTTCAGTATGGTGTCCTTGTTTGGTACTCCGTGTACGACGCACTCGTTGACCGATGTGCAGATGCTTGCAGGGAAAGGTGCTCCGTATGGATTTGGGAATCCGAGGAATGTTGGTGTTGCGCCGTGATCGCGAATGAAGGTGTCTGCGATCTTATCTAGTTCGAGTGTCGTGACACCCGGTTTGATGTGTTTTGCGAGTTCACCAAGCGTGCTGCCAACCAGTTGATTGGCAGCGCGCATTAGTTCTATTTCTTCTTCCGTCTTCAGGAATATAGCCATTTCTCAAGACGTGGATTAATATGCAGAAATGCCGGCAGTTGGGCGTGTACGACCTGAGTTGAGGAGTCCGTCATAGTGACGCATCATCAGGTGTGACTCTATCTGCTGCAGTGTGTCGATTACGACACCTACGAGGATGAGGAGTGATGTACCGCCGAAGAACTGTGAGAAGCCCTGCTGTACGTTAAGCAAACCAGCGAGTGCAGGCATGATAGCGATGAAGGCGATGAACAATGATCCTGGCAATGTAAGACGAGACATTATCTCTTCTATGTAGTCAGCGGTATCCTTACCTGGCTTTACGCCTGGTATGAAACCATTGTTACGCTTCATATCTTCTGCCATCTGTGTTGGGTTGAGAGTGATTGCTGTATAGAAGTATGTAAATGCTACGATGAGCAGTACATAAACTATGTTATAGAGCAGACTTCTGTTGTCCAACAGAGATCGTGCGATGAATCCCAGATTCTCACTGCTATACTGTACGATAGCCAATGGGATGAACATCAGCGCCTGTGCGAAGATGATAGGCATCACATTTGCTGCGAACAGTTTGAGTGGGATGTACTGGCGTGCACCACCATACTGCGAATTACCGTTACCAACGATCTTCTTAGCATACTGTACAGGCACCTTGCGTGTTCCCTGTGTAAGGAGGATAGCAGCGCAAACTACTGCGTAGAGTATGAGTATCTCTGCTATGAACATCACGAGACCACCACCTGTGATAGCTGTGAAACGGCTACCTACTTCCTGGAAGAAAGCCTGTGGGAGACGTGCGATGATACCTATCATGATGATGAGTGAGATACCGTTGCCTACGCCCTTGTCTGTGATACGCTCACCTAACCAAAGGATGAACATAGAGCCTGCAGCAAGGATGATGGTAGCAGGAATCATGAACTCTGACCATGAGAGGCCTGAAGCGAGAGCACCTGGTGACTGCATCTGCAGGTTGAGAAGGTATGAAGGAGCCTGGAAGAGGAGGATAGCTACAGTCAGATAGCGTGTGTACTGCATGATCTTCTTTCTTCCGCTCTCACCCTCGCGCTGCATCTTCTGGAAAGAAGGTACTGCGATAGCCACGAGCTGCATCACGATAGATGCAGAGATGTATGGCATGATACCGAGTGCAAAGATTGATGCGTTGGAGAAAGCACCACCTGAGAACATGTCGAGAAGTGACATCAGTCCTCCTGCTGTCTGCTGCTGCAGCTTTTCGAGGTTTGCTGGGTTGATACCCGGCAGAACCACGAAAGAGCCAAAGCGGTAGAGAGCTACAAAGAGGATAGTGATGAGGAGTCGCATACGTAAGTCCTCTACTTTCCAACAATTCTTCAGTGTCTCTATAAATTTCTTCATTTACTTAAGTTTTTACTTAGGTAAAACAAAATGTTTACTTAAAGTACAACTACTTCACCACCAGCAGCCTTGATAGCTTCTTCTGCCTTCTTTGAGAAAGCGTTAGCCTCAACAGTTACCTTAGCGGTGATTTCGCCGTTAGCGAGAACCTTAACGAGTTCCTTGCCGTTAGTGAGACCAGCCTCAACGAGCTCTGCTACACCGATCTTCTCAAGATTCTTGCGCTCAGCAAGCTTCTGGAGTGTTGAAAGGTTAACAGCAAAGTACTCCTTGTGGTTGATGTTCTTGAATCCGAACTTAGGAATACGACGCTGGAGTGGCATCTGACCACCTTCGAATCCGATCTTTCTCTTATAACCAGAGCGTGCCTTAGCACCCTTGTGACCACGAGTAGAGGTACCACCCAGACCTGAACCAGGACCGCGACCGATACGACGACGTGAATGGGTTGAACCAGCAGCTGGCT
>JAGHTW010000072.1 GCA_018065145.1 Candidatus Prevotella equi | reverse complement strand
ACGTGATGCTGTCTGGATACATTCTCTTCTTGGTATAATAACACTTACGCCCTTGTACTCTATTTCCTTCTCTATCAGTTCCTTGATAGCAGGGATATTCTTTGGCAGTGGTGTTACTACATGCAGATGCTCTGGGTCCATGCCAAGACCAAGACAGATAGCCTCGAACTTGTTCGTACCAGCAGAATCCTGACCACCAGTCATTCCCGTTGTAAGGTTATCGGAAATGATAACGGTTATAGCGCTGTTATCGTTGATGGCATCAAGAAGTCCCGTCATACCAGAGTGAGTGAATGTAGAGTCACCGATGACAGCCAGTGCAGGATGCAGACCAGCATCAGCAGCACCCTTTGCCATTGTTATAGAAGCACCCATATCAACACATGAAGAGAGAGCCTTGAATGGAGGCAGTGCACCGAGAGTATAGCAACCGATGTCGCCAAAGACACGTGCATCAGGATACTCGTCGATGATCTCACGCAGAGCAGCATAAACATCGCGGTGACCACATCCCTGACAAAGCTGTGGTGGACGTGCTGCGAGATTCTTTGCCTCTGGCAGTATTGCAGGAGCGTCAACGCCAAGTGCTGCTGCCACACAGTCAGGAGTCAGCTCACCAGTACGAGGGAGATCGCCCGTCAAACGACCCGTTACGACATATCCTGTACCAAGAAGAGCCTTCACACTCTCCTCCACTACAGGCTGACCATCCTCTACCACGAGAAGCTTACCACTCTTATCAGCGAGTGCCTGTATGCGCTCCTCAGGAAGAGGATATTGTGACACCTTCTCGATATTGTATAATGCCTGCTTCTCCGCTGGAAGCATAGAGAGTGCCTCTTTCACATAGTTATAGCCAATGCCACACGCAACGATGCCCACCTTTTCAGACGTCTCCGTTGAAGCACCATACTCGCTGATGTTAAACTGCGACTTAGCACTTGCTTCAAGCATCATAACCTGTTTCTCAAGGAGAGCAGCATATTTCTTTCTTGCTATACCAGGAAGGAGAACCCACTGATCAGAAGAAGGACACATCTTGTTCTCTGCCTTTGGCTCCTTAATCACAACGCCAGCGCGTGAGTGTGCCAGACGAGTTACAACGCGAAGGAGCACAGGTTCCTTGATTGCCTCAGAGAAATCGAAAGCCACCGCCATCATATCATACGCCTCCTGCTGATTGCTTGGCTCGAAGATAGGAATCATAGCGAACTTACCATAGAAGCGAGAGTCCTGCTCGTTCTGCGAAGAGTGCATAGAAGGATCATCGGCAGCAAGTACCACAAGACCACCCTCAACGCCTGTTATGGCACTATTGATAAATGCGTCTGCGCAAACATTCATTCCCACGTGCTTCATACATACAAGAGCACGCTTTCCTGCATAGGACATACCAAGAGCAGCCTCCATGGCAGTCTTTTCGTTTGTGCACCAACGTGAGCGGATACCACGCTCTTTTGCCAAAGAATTAGTTTGAATAAACTCTGTAATCTCAGTTGATGGAGTACCAGGATATGCATACACACCACTAAGACCAGCGTGTATAGCACCCAGCGCTATTGCTTCATCACCAAGTAGAAGTTTCTTTTCCATTGTTTTGGGTATTAAAGGTTATTGAGTTGTTAAATTAATTTTCTTTTGCAAAGATACAAAAATTTCCGCAAACAGACAAGAGTTTTTCCGTATTTTTTAGCCTTGCGCTTAAATTTAAAAATAAATGGTTACAACGGTTACATCGGTTACATCGGTTACATGGTTACATTGCATTATATTGACCGCACTGTTCGTACGCAGAGAAAGTAAAAAATCCATCAAACATTCACAAAAAAGACACTTAAACTAAAGGTAAAACATAACTCTGTAAATGTCTTTCTTTCTTTTATATATATTTATATATATTTTCTTTCTTTCTAATTATAATAATAAATATAAGGAAAAAAAATACGAATAAACACAAATGTAACCATGTAACCCATGTAACCAATGTAACCGAAGTAACTTTTTTTGCCCTATGATTTAACATAAATTTCCAGTCAATATCACCTTTGTTGCCAAATATACGAATCTCAGGAAATAGCAACAAAATAGGGAGCTCTGATAGTCAGCACGTTACGAAAACACGACTTAAAAGATGGCAAAAACTAGTATAAAAACATGCTGTAATCGTTGTATTTTTACATCCTAATCGTTACACTTTTACCTTGTAATCGTGCAACAATTACCTTGTAACCGTGTAACTATTGCAAAAGAAAAGCAAAAAGCTGCAAAAATAGTCTTAAAATGCTGATTTTTAATAAATAAGAAGGCTATTTTTGCTCTATTTTGCGTTGTGTTGGCGACTGAAATTTAAGATTGCATTAACACTTGAAACACTTTTTAACTACAAGTTAGAATGGCAATCCTACGGCGAAATGTAGTGCGTAGTCCCTTTTGAAAACAGGATGGATGATAGGGAAATGCTCTGCGGCGGTGGTATAGTTAGGATTGATTGCCTTCATGCCAAGGTCAAGACGGAGGATAAAATAATCAACATTTATCCTCAGACCGAGTCCGTATGCTACGGCTATTCCCTCGTAGAAATTACGAAGTGTGAGCATACCTCCAGGCTGATCTTTATAGTTTCTTATCGTCCATACGTTACCAGCATCAACAAACAAAGCACCCTGGAACTTCCAGAACAAGTTTGTCCGGAACTCCGCGTTGAGGTCAAGTTTTATGTCACCCGTCTGGTTGATAAAGTCTATTCGTCCGTCAGTACCACGGTATCTGCCCGGTCCGAGTTCCCTGACGCTCCATCCACGAACGCTATTGGCACCACCGCTGAAATACCTCTTTTCGTATGGCAACATGGTACTGTTACCATATGGAACACCCACGCCTATGCGTGCATGCAATGCCAAAGAATTTCGGTAGTCAAACTTAAAGAGGTGTGTATAGTCAGCATCGATTTTAACATACTGTGCAAACGCTACTCTGGCAAATTTGTACTGTCCATCTTCATTACGGCTGGCATGAAAGAGAGAAGACAAACCACGAAGGATGTTGCCTGCTGTTTCTACGTTGAGTTTTAGCACGTTATGCTCATCGGTATAAGTAGTACCAAAACCAATTTTCATGACAAGAAGGTCTTCGTAATTGTATCTCAGGATAGCATTTCTATTGCTTACATTATCGAGATAATCATGCTTGAACGTATCAGATATCCATGGCATGGAAACATAATCAACGTTGATAAGATTAAGTTTGTAAGCATTGCGTCCAGACGATGACTGCCAGCTGTAGTTCCATCCCGCAGTGAAGACGCGTCGGCGAAATTCGGGTCTGTTCTGCCAGTTATATCTCACGACAAAATCAGAGTTGGCAGTATGCTTACGCAGGAAGTCCCTTGAGACAAAAGGAATAAGAAACTCCGGAAACGATATCTTACCCTCTACACCGAACTCGGTATAGTTGTTGCGCTGATAACCATCCAGTCCCTTTATGGCTTCAAAAGCACCTCGTGCCTGAAGCGAGAAGACCTCGCTACCGTGAAAAAGGTTTCTGTTTTCATACGTCACAGCCAACGCCGCTCCAAAGTCGCCAGCAGTATTAGTGCCTTCAGGCTCAATACGTATGCTGTGAGGTTTCTTGCGTGTTATCTGTATCTCGGCATCAAGCAGTCTGGCATCGCCAATGGTCGTATCAGAAACTTCGCGGAGATGTATATTCGTTGATTTTACTGTCTGTAGGCGTGAAAACTTATTATATGTCTTCTGCACGTTGCTCGCCTTGTACAGGTCGCCATTGCGAAGAGAAGTGCTGATGTCCAGGATTCTCCTGCGCAGCTTCAGCTTCTGTCCGTAGGTAGGCTGATACTCAACATTCCTTATTACATAGAAAGGATGATTACGCCATTCCTCAGCAGAACTGCGACGGTAGAGTCCTATGTTCATCGTCACATCAACGAAGTTCTTCTCCTTGCAGCTATCCACATAAAAGCTTACTGCTTCCTTGTTGAAGTAAAGGTATCCATGCTCGTTGAGCCATGATGTGATGCGCTTTCGCTCATCATTAAGCGTGTTGACGCGGAAACGTTCACCAGCGCTAAGCTCCTTACTAAAAAGGATATTATCTGCACGAAGTATGGAATCAACACGACTGTCAGAGACGGCGTAGGAGACGTTTCTTATAGTATAAAAACGATTAGGCGTCACACTATAGTGAACCTTTACCCTTCTTTTGCTAACAGTCTTATCTACAAACACTTCTGCATCAAGATAACCATCGTTCTGCATCGCTGTCACGAGGTTACGGGAACTCTGCTCCAGCTTAATGGTATCAAGTATCACAGGTGCCTCGCCCCACTTATGCAACCAACGGTTGTAGAACTTTGTGCTATCCTTTCCTGCCATGGAATAAATGCCCAACGGCACTTTCAGGGTGGAGAACCATTTGGAGTTGGGTTGCTGGGCAAGATGCTGTGACAGATGTCTTACGTCAATACCAGGGTCGGTGCTGGCTATTGTATTGCGTATCAAAAGCAATTCATTCTCGGCTACGAACTTTGTGCCGTTGCAAGAAAAGAGCAACGACAAAACAGTAGTCACGAACAATATTTTCAGAATAGATAAACGCATTACGAGCAACAAAGTTAATAAAAATTGGCAAGATACACAAACTTCGCTCTTCTTTTTGGGTAAAAAACGTCAAAAATCAACGATTTTCCCGAATAATTTGCATGAAATAGATTTATTTATTACCTTTGCATTATAAATACCTTATTTTAATGGAAGAAAAACAAAGTCAAGATATAAACAAACGAAATCTTTTTGGTAAGAGGTTACTAAAAACGATTCTGATTGTTCCGCTATGTATTGTTGCGATTCCTGTATTATTGGCAATCGCACTATATATCCCACCTATTCAGAACTGGGCGGTTGACGTGGCAAGCCGTCAGGCATCGAAGGCAACGGGCATGGAGATAACGATAGACAACGTGCATCTGGTCTTTCCGCTTGATCTCGGAGTAAATGGCGTAAAGGTAATAAAACCTAATGACTCTCTGCCACAGCGACCTGACACGATAGCAGATATCCAGCGTGCCATCGTCAACGTTAGACTGCTGCCTCTGCTTGATAGCGAAGTGAAGGTGAAAGCGATGGAGATAGTTTCCGCAAAGGTGAACACTGCCGACTTCATACACGAGGCGAGAATAAAGGGATTCATTGGAAGGCTTGCAGTTGAAGGCGCCACAGAGTCACGAGACAACATAGAGGTAAGCCTGAAGAAAGAGCTTGTGAACATAGCGCAGGTGATGCTTGACGACGCACATCTGAACATCGAGTTGTCGGATACCGTTCCGCCAGATACGACGGAGTCAAAGAGCAAATGGCGCATCATGGTTGATGGATTGTCCGTAACACGTTCGGACGTCGTTGTGCACATGCCGGGAGACACTTTGCAGATTGCAGCAAAGCTTGACGATGTGAAGTTGAAGAATGGTGACTTTGACACAGGACGAAAGATATATTCGCTTGCCACATGCGCGCTGAACAGCAGTCAGGTAAAATACGACAACAACTTTGCTACTCGACAGCAGAGCGCCATCATTGACCCTAACCATATAACGCTCAATGACATAAACTTACGGATAGACTCGGTGTATTATAACGACCCATCGCTGAAGATGCACGTCAGTGAGTGTGCCATGAAGGAAGAGAAGGGACTGACGCTGCAATCACTCAACGCCTACATTGCCCTTGACAGCACAAAGTTTGATGTAGATGGAACATTGAAGACGCCGTACAGCTCGCTTTACACCCGGACGTCTATGGACCTGAATGCCTTCAGCGAGAAGAATCCAGGAAAGGTGCGTTCCTTCCTCGATGCTTCCATTGGAAAACAGGACATAGCGATGGTTATGGATGGCGCTCAACGCCAACTTGTTGCCGCATTGCCGCAATATCCGATATCAATAAAGGCGGACGTAACGGGCAACATGAAGCAGGTGTTCATACCGATGCTTTCCGTTGATATGCCGACAGCGTTCTCTTTGTCTGCAAACGGTGATGCAAAGGGATTTATGGCGCTTGCAGAGAATCCTTATTCCAACGATTTCGCTGCCTCGCTGCATTGCAATCTCAATACGTACAACATGAATTTTGTCAAGACATTACTTGACAAATCAACAGCCAAGACTATCAATATCCCTTCCATGAATGCCATTGCGGACATGGATGTTCGTGGAGCCAATTACGACCTTCGACTTAAGGCAAGAGAGGGCAAAGGAACGCTGAATTCGAAGGCAAACGTGAACATTGCAACAATGGCGTACAACGCTGCTGTCAAGGCAAATGCGCTTAACATAGGGCATTTTGTAAGAGGCATGCAACTGGGAGCATTCACAGGTTCTTTGACGGCAAATGGTCATGGAACGGACATTAATTCGCCTGCTACAAAGATTAATGCATCGGCGGATATTAATCATTTCACATACGGCAGGTACAATCTGAACAATGTCAATGCAACAGCATTGCTGCATAATGGCAGGGCGAACGTAAACCTGGATTCACACAACAGCCTTGTTGATGGTTCGATAAACCTTGATGCTCTGCTGAACACCAAGTGTCTGCAGGCAACACTGGCAACGGAAATCAACAACGTAGATCTGTATAAATTGCAGCTTGTCGAAGCACCACTAACCCTATCGCTGTGCACGCATGTTGACGTGGCATCAGACTTCAAGGATTATTATTTTATACAAGGTTTGGTTAGCGATATAACAATAAGGGATAGCGCTAACATTTATCGTCCTGATGATATCGTAATGGACGTGCTGGCTGATAGCCAAACGACAATGGCAAAGATAGACTGCGGAGATTTCCTACTGCGTTTCAATGCGGAAGAGGGTTACAAAAAGCTGCTTGCAACATCGGACAATCTTATCGCAACCATTACGTCGCAGATAAAGAATAGAACCATTGACCAGGCAGAACTAAGACAAAATCTGCCAACGATGACTCTTAAGGCGCATTGCTCAAAGGAGAATCCTATCTATCGTTTCATCAGATATTACGATGTAGATTACAACGAGCTGAGCATCAACTTGTCAACATCGGAGAAGGACGGCATAAACGGAAAACTGTTGTTAAACGGTCTATCGACTCAAGGTTATCAGCTCGACACCATCAATGTGGATATTGTAAGCTACAACGATCCGCAGAAGATAATGTACAATGCCCACATACGCAATGTGGCTCCTAACGACTATGTCTTTGACGTATTGCTCAACGGCAAGCTGCTTGAACATGGTATTGTGACAGGTGGTGTCTTCTACGATGCTAATCACGAACTGGGCATGAAGATTGGTACGGAGGCAACGATGGAAGATGATGGAATACGATTCCGTCTGCTGCCAGATGAGCCTGTGGTGGCATACAAGCCTTTCAAATTGAACAACGATAATTATGTGTTCCTGGCTAACAATAATAAAATCAGTGCACATATAGACTTGAAAGCTGACGACGGAACAGGCATACAGCTCTATAGTACCGATGACGAGGATTATGTTGACAGACTACAAGACCTGACACTATCCGTAACAAGACTGAACCTTGAAAACCTGCTCTCTGCCATTCCTTATGCACCTAAAGTGAAAGGATTGATGAATGGCGACGTGCATTTTATACAAGACGCGGACAAATCATTCTCCCTCTCTACAGACATCGCCACCAATAATCTCATTTACGAGGGTTGCAAAATGGGTAACCTTGGTACGCAACTTGTCTATATGCCAAAGGAGGATGGTTCGCATTACGTTGATGGCCACTTGATATTGGATGATAACGAGATAGGCGCTATTGAGGGTTCCTATCAGTTTGAAACGCATAAAATTGACGCCAGCCTAACGCTTGACAAACTGCCGATGTCTATAGCTAACGGTTTCATACCAGATAAGATTATCGGTTTTGAGGGAACAGCAGAAGGAACACTTGAGGTGCACGGAACAACAGATATGCCAAATGTAAACGGTGAATTGTTCCTGGAGAATGCTGCTCTTGTCAGTCTGCCTTACGGTGTTCGCATGAGGTTTGATGATGATCCGATAACCATTACAGACAGTAAGTTGCTGCTGGAGAATTTCCAGATGTACTCTAACAATGAACAACCACTCATACTACGTGGCGACATCGACTTCTCAGACATGGAGCACATTAATCTTGACGTGAGGATGAAGGCAGACAAATTCCTGCTTGTTGATGCCAAGGAGACAAGGACTTCTACCGCTTACGGACAGGCGTATGTTAATTTCCTGGCGCTCATAAAGGGAGAACTCGACAAACTACAGGTTCGAGGAAAACTTGAGGTGCTGCCTTCTACAAACCTCTTCTACGTCTTGCGTGACTCACCGCTGACTACAGATAACCGTCTGAAAGAACTGGTCACATTCACAGACTTCAACGCTGAGGAACCGCTTACCATAACAAGACCTACGGTAGATGGACTCGATGTAAATCTTAACGTTGTGGTGGATAACGGTTCGCATATCAAATGCTGGCTCAACGACTCTCATACAAACTATCTGGACATCATAGGCGAAGGCGACTTGCGCATGAAGTACCTGCACGATGAACTGTCTATGACAGGACGATACACCATCGCTGAAGGAGAGATGAAATACTCTCTGCCTATCATACCGTTGAAAACATTCAAGATAGCAGAGGGTAGTTACATAGAGTTCTTTGGAGACGTAATGAATCCACGACTGAATATCACCGCTATAGAAGAGACGAAATCAAGCGTCAATATCAATGGTGTGAACCAGATAGTACGATTTAATACCGGTGTCAACATAACGAAGACACTAAATGACATGGGACTGGAGTTCACCATAGAATCGCCGGAGAATAAGATTATTGCGGATGAACTGGGTATGAAATCGGCAGAGGAACGCGGTAAGCTTGCCGTTACTATGCTCACGACGGGCATGTATCTTTCTGACGGTAACACGCAGCCGTTCTCCATGAACTCTGCGCTTAACTCTTTCCTGCAGTCGGAGATAAACAATATTGCCGGTAACGCTCTTCGCACGCTTGACCTTTCATTTGGCATGGATAACTCAACGGAAGCGGACGGAACGATGCATACCAACTATAGCTTCAAGTTCGCTAAACGCTTCTGGAATAACAGACTCGCTATTTCTGTGGGTGGCAAGATATCAACAGGCCCGGACGTCTCAGGACAGAATAAGTCGTTCTTTGATAATGTAGAAGCACAGTATCGCTTGTCTGATATATCTAATCAATATCTGCACCTTTTCTATAACAACTCCATTTATGACTATCTGGAAGGTTATGTAGGACAGTATGGCGCTGGTTACATGTGGAAGAAAAAAGCACAGACAATAAAAGAGATTTTCAAAAACTCACCAACGACAACGGCACCAGCACCAGCAAATAAAGTACCTGCTGCTAAATGATAATACATATACGATAATAATATGCGGTATCCATTATTTCAAATAATAATACTCGGTGTGCTACTTGCATCCTGTTCTGCAACGTCTTCACTTGAAGAGGGAGAACAGTTATATACTGGCCTTAAACCAATACAGTATAATAACTATACTCCTTCTGCGCACTTCTCCATGACGAAAGAAGAGATAGAAGCAGCTCTCGCTACGGCACCAAACGGAGCGCTATTCGGCAGTTCTTATTACCGTACTCCACTACCTTATGGACTATGGGTATGGAATTCATGTGCCAACAGCGATAGTCCAATACTGAAATGGGTGAATAAATCTTTTGGAAAGGCGCCAATCCTTATCTCAAACGTCAATCCACAATTACGCTCTTCCGTTGCTGAATCGGTGCTCGCAAACCAAGGTTATTTCAATGGTAACGTGAGTTATGACATTATACCGGGCAAGGCAACGACAACAAAACACGACAGTATTCCGAAGTCTAGGACAGCAAAAATTCAATATCACGTAAACTTCGGTCCGCAGTACTCTCTCGACAGCATAACGTATTCTAATTATCCTGACGACATATACAACCGCATAAAAAAAAACAATGAGTCGCTTCTGATAAGCGGAGATCCTTTCTCCATAACGAAACTTGACGGTGAGAGAAATCGTATTTATAACCTTCTTAGGAATAACGGTTATTATTATTACCAGAAGTCATATACGACATTCCTTGCCGACACGCTGATTCAGCCTGGCAAGGTACAGCTGAAGATTCACTGCGCTGACTCACTTCCTGAGAATGCTCTCAAGAAATGGGTGATAGGAAAGACAACAATGCAGATACGCCGAACGGCAAGAGAAGCATTAACGGATACTGTAGGGATAAGATTCCTTAGAATACTCTATGGTGGTAAGAAAATTCCACTGCGACCAAGAATCATTCTCGCTGATATGAAGATGAAGCCTGGAGATATCTTCTCACAAGACGCCTACCAAGAGTCCGTGAACGCTCTAAGCGCAAAAGGTATATTCTCAACGGCAGACATTACGTTTACACCACGCCTGAATCAGGACGGAACGGTAATAGAGGTGCCGGATAGCGTAAACGACATAAATGGAGAGACACGCGCTCACGCTGGTGTACTCGACATGAATATCAACGCCGTACTGGATAAACCGTATGACGTTTCTTTCCAGGCAAACGTAACTGGTAAGACAAACAAGCGATTGGGACCGGGTATCGTAATCGGATTTTCAAAGAAGAACGCATTCCGACGTGGCGAAATACTCAGTCTGCAAGCAGGTGCCAACTATGAGTTTCAGACTGGTGGCGATATGAGTCTTGGCAATAGCTATGACTTCACTACAAGTATGTCTCTTCAAATGCCTCGATTGCTATTCCCTACCCTCTTCGGCAGCAAGCGAAGGCATTGGTACACCACTCCTTCTACAGCAATCGCAATATCAGGAGAAATACAGAGAAGAGCCGGATTCTTTAATCGCAATACGCTCTCTGCAACTTTTGACTATACGATGCAGCCGACTGCTACATCCATACATCAGGTCACTCCACTCTCGGTAACCTATGGACAGACGACAAATATGTCAGAGGCTTATATTGAAAAGATAAGTCAATCTACATATTCGCTCATTTCAAGCGCTAACGAGATGACATTCAAGATGAAGTACCGATATATCTATTCTTCACCTAAGGAATATCGTAACCCTGTATATTTGGAGGTTGAGGCATCGGAAGCAGGAAATATTACAAATCTGCTCTCTATGGCAATAAACAAAAAACGCTGGAATGACAAAGGTAAAACCGTACTCAATACGCCTTTCTCACAGTTTGTAAAAGTAGAAGCTGATTTTAGAAAGACATGGAATTTAGGTGAAAAGAATACTCTCGTTGCACACCTTTTTGGAGGTATCATGTATGCCTACGGAAACAATGACCTTGCTCCGTTCTCAGAGATGTTCTACATTTCCGGCTCAAATGACATGCGAGGATTCTCCATGAGAAGTATAGGTCCTGGTACTATGCACATCGATGACATAAACATCGGTTACGCAGAACATAACGGTGACCTTAAGTTTGTTGCAAATCTTGAATATCGCCCAAACCTCTTTGGTTCTCTCTACGGAGCGCTGTTCCTGGACGTTGGTAACGTATGGTCTATGAATAAAGCCAGAAACCATGCTTTCTATGATACTTATGGAAGAGGGTTGGGTAATGTTTCAAAATTTGATCTCGGCATTGATGCCGGTATCGGACTTAGATACGACCTGGACTTCTTCGTACTGAGAGTTGACTGGGGATTTGTTATACATAACCCCTATGATACAGGAAAACGTGGATTCTTCAATGCTACGACATTCAAAAAACTTCAATGCATTAACTTTGGTATAGGTTATCCTTTCTAAATCCTTTTTCTCAAATATAACGACCCAACAGATACACGTAAAATATGCAACCGTTCAATATACACATTCTTGGTTGTGGCTCAGCACTTCCAACTAAACATCATAATCCTTCTGCACAAATAGTAGAGATCAGGGGCAAACTATTTATGATAGATTGCGGTGAAGGTACACAGGCAATGGTACGTCGCTCACGCATGAACTTTTCCAAACTCTATGCTATTTTTATTACTCATATTCATGGTGACCATGTGCTCGGACTTATTGGCATGCTTTCTACCTTTGGATTACAGGGAAGGACAGCACCATTACACGTTTATGCACCAGAGGCATACGGTCCTTTGTTCAAAATGGAACTGGAAATGTTCTGCTCTACACTTGACTATGAAATCATATACCATCCCGTAGATACAACAAAACAGGCTATTATATACGAAGATCGTTCACTCACCGTTGAAACAATACCACTGAAACATCGTATGCCATGCGCAGGATTCCTCTTCCGTGAGAAACAAGGACTAAGACACATAAACCCAAATGCACTCAAAGCATTCGAGGTTCCTGTCTCACAAGTAAATAATCTACGCAATGGATTGGACTGGACTGATCCTGAGGGCAATGTCGTAGCAAATGAAAAACTGACTACACCAGCAGACCCCGTACGCTCTTATGCATATTGCTCTGATACAAGATACAAGCCCGATATCGTTCCACAGATAAAGAACGTTACAATGATTTATCATGAAGCTACATACTGCGAGGACATGAAAGAAAAGGCTGAAAAATATCTTCATTCCACAGCACGTGAAGCAGCACTGATAGCAAAGGATGCAAACGTTGGCACTCTTCTGCTTGGGCATTATAGTCAGCGCTATATCGACGAGCAACCGCTTCTTGATGAAGCGAAAGAGGTGTTTCCTAATTCATTCCTTACTAACGAGGGAAAGGTTTTCCAAGTAAAATAATTACACCTATTATATATTTATATGATTCTTCGTTCTATACTTGACGTCCTACTGCCACGATATTGCGTATGTTGTGGAAGAAGACTAATGCACGAAGAAACTGCTATTTGTCTGCATTGTAATATAGCGCTTCCAAGAACATATCACTGGGAATCAACAGAGACATTGGAAAACAACAGACTTGCAAAGAGATTCTTTGGAAGAACAGGAACAATACCTTTTGTAAGAGGGGCAAGCTTCATTTATCACACACCAAAATCAAATACGGCAAAGATTGTATATGATTTCAAATATTATGACAATCCTTTACTTGCAAGGAATATTGGAGAAATGATGGCATGCGAGATTGGAGAAGATTTCTTTCATGATATTGATTTCATAATTCCTGTGCCCATTAATTATAAGAAAAGGTGGAAAAGAGGATACAATCAAAGTGAGGAGTTATCAAAAGGCATAGCAAAAGGAGTAAAGAAAATCTGTTCCAAGAGCATTCCCATAATGAATAATGCTATCAAAAGATCTGAAAACAACATATCCCAAACTAGATTGTCACATCTCCAGAGAATTGATAATATCAAAGATGTCTTCTACCTTAATGAAAAAGCGTATAAGAATAAGGATATACAAAATTGTCATGTGCTGATAGTTGATGATATAATAACAACGGGTTCTACTGTCATAGAATGCATAAAACAGTTACAGCCAATTAAGGGAATAAAAGTCAGCGTTCTCTCTCTTGGATGCATAAGGTAACTTCGCACATTATTTTTTACAAATTTCACGCAAATTGCTATAAAATCAATAACAACCACTATAAAAACATAAAAAATATATCTTTTTTTGCATTTTTCTTCAAAAATGTTTGGTGGATTAAAAAAAAGTTAGTACCTTTGCATCGCAATTAAGAAATACGGCTCCTTAGCTCAACTGAATAGAGCATTTGACTACGGATCAAAAGGTTGCAGGTTTGAATCCTGCAGGAGTCACTAAACCGAAAAAGGATTAAGTGACGTTAAACTTAATCCTTTTTGTTTTATATGGGGAAGGCAACTTCCTTACTATCAAGCAAATTTTCTCATAGTCAATTAGTTACACAGAAAATCATTATTAACCAATGTTCTTCTGGTAATGTAATCTAATTGATAAAATCCTTTAGACTCAGATAGCCAAATTTAGACAAAGGTGTTACCAAAAGGTGTTACCAAATTGTCCAAAAGCCGAAAAGAAGGTGTTTGACGTTGAAATAGACGGATATTTAACACTATTTAACTTTCGGCTTAAAAATTTGATTTATATGAGGCGAGGTGTTACCTACGGGTGTTACCAAAGGTGTTACCAAATTTTACAAACCAAAGAGCGCAAAAATTCTCAAAAAAAAATGACCAGAGAGTTAACAACGGTGCTTTTTGACAGAAAAAAGCGTTTAAGAAAAGCAGGTAAGGCTGCCGTAGAAATCAGAATCAACCTGTGTAAGACATGTAGAAAGTACATTCAGTACACCACGTGCACTAGAGCAGAATGGACACAAGTCGAGCACAGCAAAGAACTAAAGGCAGAAGTCAAGCGCCTCAATGACATTGCAAACGCAATGATATTACTCAATGAGGAGTTGACAATGGAAAATCTGAACAAACGTCTTGGACTAAAGAGTAAGGTGTTGGGCGCGCGTGTAAACAAAGAGGTGAAGGAAGAAATCGAAGAAGACAAGATGCTGACTTCCAAAACATCATTTCTTGATTTTTTTGAACTATGTGTTAATTCTGCCGACTATGCTGCTGGCACACGTCGCAGAAAAAAGGTTATCTACGATTCACTCAAAGATTTCAAGAAAATCAAGCGTTTTGAAGACCTCACTCCCAAAAACATCATGGCATACCATGAGTGGCTATGTGAAGGTGACAGAACATTGGTTACCATTAACAACTATCACAAAAGCATACACCAATACTGCATCAAAGCTATGAAGAAGGGTTATCTCAACAATGATCCATATATTCAGTGTGAAATACCGAAAGGCACCTGTAAGATGCGTAAGCCATTGAACGAAGATGAACTTATGAAGGTATTCCATCATAATCTTGAAGGAACAGAAGAAAAGATACGAGACCTTTTCATCTTCAGTGCCTATACAGGAATGGCTTATAGTGACGTAATGCTTTTCAGATATAAAAAGATGACCGAGGAATATAAGGACCAGGTATTCATTGACGGAAGAAGATTAAAGACTGGAACAGATTTCTACACCCCTATCCTACCTCACGCAATGGAGATTCTTCAGAAATACAATTACGAGCTGCCATACTACACGAACGAGTTCATCAATCGCACATTGAAGGAAATTCGTAAGAAGTGTATGATAAAGAAGCCTATGACATTCCACATTGCACGTCACAGCTTTGCTACGTTATGTCTCACCCATGATGTTCCTATCGCTGATGTAGCAAAGATGTTAGGCCATAAAGATATAAGGACAACTCAGATATATGCCAAGATTCTGCCAGAGACAGTTTCAAGACACACAAGAAGTCTTATTGACAAACTGAGATAATATATATAATGTACGCGAGGGGTTGCGCTGCACCCCTCGCCATTTCATTATTCATCTATCAGGTAAAAGGTGCCTTTCAACAACTGAGACCTACCATTTTCTGTAAATGTAGCCGTTATCTTCTCACAAAGATACCTTTTGCCTTTTATGCAGAATACCGCCATAGGGTTAGGTATGTCATTAGCAAAGAACGAGAAGGTAAATTTCTTCTTTCCATCAATCTTATGAAGATAGTCTGCAGGTGCAGATGCGTTTCCTGTCCTGTTCAAGCGTAGTGAAAGTGAGTTCCTTCTGAGAGAAGAAACACCTTCGATATCTATATAGTCAGTCGTTGGGCGAGGTAGAAGACCGTCCCACCGTCTTTGTGAGCCATCCCAGAATCCAACGTATATAACATCAAAGTACGCATCAGATTTTTTGTTTTCACCTCGCATTATAGCCTTTGCAGCAGTTGAGTGAGCTATTGACTCATCATCTTCACTGTCAGAAGAGACGTATGCCCTGGACATTCCCGAGCTACGTCTTCCACCACCGATGGAGGTGCCTGAAGATGTAGAAGTGACATTTCCGTCACTGTCGATATTCACCTCAGCGCTTCCCATCTCACCACATTCAAGAAACACACACGGACCATGTGCCGAGTCTGTTTCATCAATCCATGCTGGAATTATCTTCAGTTCTAGTTCTTCTGCATCCCTATCTGCAAATCGTTCACCAAAACGATTTACTGGTTTCAGTTTGTAGTAATGTAGATAAAAGTTTGTTGTACCACCAGTTCCAAATACGGAACTATGATCAACAGTCTTCAGGAATGTGGACATGTAGTTATACATAACGAAATAGGTATCTATCTCCTTACAGTATAGAAGTTTGTTACCTTGGCTTTGCGTTCTGGAGTCATATCCACCAGACCAATAACGTTCTACTACTCCACCACGATTATTCACTGTTCTTTCATATCCCGATGTCAGATAGCCACCAGCCCAGTTCTGTAACTCTGCGAATGTGTTGAACACAAGAGCACTGGAAGCGTTCTCGTTTATGAACCACTGACATGACTCATACGCCCATTTTGGGTTATCCCCTTCTGCAAACTTAACATTCTTCCTTCCGAGATATTTGCTCTGTTCTTCCATTGATACCTCTATGGAGTAAGAATCTATCACCGTTTCTATTTCCACTTCACTTAACCTGCTTAGCAAAGGTTGTGTAAATGAAAATGTTATCAACTTAGCTTTGTGATTGATTATAAACTCCCCTTCCAGTAAGTTCTCTATTTCCTCAAAGAACTGACTTAGTGACCAATGAGGGAGAACAGCCCCAAAGTTATACACTTTCCATGCAGGAGGAAGAGTGTTAAGGATTAGCAGATACTTGTATTTCGAGTTTTCTATCTCGTGAAAATCCCCTGTATAGCCAAGGTTGGAACAAATCTTCTTCAGTATATAAATAAGGTATGGCTGAAACGTCAGGTCACTGGAGTCTTCCCATACAGGATTGCCGTTGTTAAGCACTGTAGCGTTATGCAGCAATCCAGAAGAGTTGTTCACCCAAGGTATAGCCACCCAGTTGACATAAGGGTACCAATTCCATGCAGTCGTAACATTTACAGCTCCTTTTGTCACGTTTGGAGCATACCCAAGCTGCATCTCATTGATATATATCTTGTCAAATGACGCATTGTAGTTCTGTTCCGCTCGCCCTTCAAGGAACTGCCCCTTTATCTCCTTTTCATTGATATGGGTAACTACCAGCGTTCCAGACTTTGCAAAATTTATATCAATTATCTCACAGTTATACGTCATTTTTGACTTGTTGCCGTCCATACGGTTTATGAAGAAGAAAGCGTTTTCGTTCTCCCAACAATCCTTCATCGGGAACGTTATCGACATCGTGTAATTGTTAGAGCCAGTAAACAATCTGTTTTCTACGACATACTGAAACGATGTACCCTTCTTCAGAAACACGTTTATTCCATCAATAAATATTCTCATAGTTACCAACTTTTAGGTGATTTATTTCTCATTAGAATATCATACTCATCCTGAGCCTGCTTTATTCCGAAGTCACCAGTGACAGTATTCACTGTTACGAAAGGTTCTTCTAGCCTCTCTTGTAACTTCTTCATTGTCTCAGAATAAGAAGACAATGTTTCAGAATCCGCTGTAGAATGCTCCCTCTCATCTTCGCTTGGTTGCAAGAGAAGTGAAGGCATTATATCTGTTGTATTTTGCGCCATTACCGTAGGTGCGGTAATTGTCCTGCTAACATCTTCAGATTTCAGAGAACCAATGGTGTTAGTCTTCTGCGCATAATCAAGAGCATTTATCAGCGGACGTGCCACAGGAGAAGCCAGAAGCTTTCGTGAAGCCACCCACTCCCCGGCATGTACGACTCCAACCTCTTCGTCTATACGTCCGTCAGGAGTAAAGCCACCCTTCATATACCCTTGTGATGCCGATGCCTCCTGTTGCTTTTTGATAGCTGCAATTTGAATTGCTCCGGCAGCGATGGCCGCAGCTGCTGCTATTGGTGCCAGGATATAACCAATCATAGGAACCTGTGCCGCAGAAGAATAAGCATTGATAGCAGAGAGAGCCGTAGAAGCAACAGCCTGAGCCACCTGCATAGCAAACATTTTCTTGTTTGCTTCATCTTTGGCCTTTTTAGTTTCCGCTTCACGTTTCTTCTCGATCTGATTAATCTTATATCTGTTGCCTTCTGCTGCCTTAACCTCTGCATCATACCTTTTGTTTATAGAGTTCGTTTGTATCTGCAGCTCTGCTTGTACTAACGAAGTCAACTGCTGAAATATGCTACTCATGGACGAAACAAGAGTCTGTAATCCCCCCTGAATGGCACTGCCGACGTCCGTTTCAAGAAACGCCATTATGTTCTCGTTCCATGACTGCAAGAAATTCTGATTTTCCTCTTCTGTAAGAAGGTTATACTCCTTCAGCAACTCCAGTTTTGCTTGCTGAAAAGCCTCTTCGATACGCAATTTCTCATCAGCATTATCGCCAGCAGCAGCTATTTCAGCATTAAACACCTCTGTCAGCAGAGCAATATCAGCATCATATTTCGCTTTCCTCTCCTGAGGATTGTCACCGAAATACTTATCTTTCATACGTTTCAGATTATCCTGATGCTGTTTCTCTGCTGCTTCCACCTCCTGTTGCCTTTTCTTCATGTCGGCAATCAGTTTGTCATTATATGCCTTTTCCGCTTCAAGACGTTCCGTCGTGCCGTCCTTCGTTATCTGAACCATCTTTCGCAGATGCTCCAATTCCAGCAGTTGCGAACTATCGTTATATACCTGTAAGGTAATCTTTCCATCGACATAATTCTGCTTCAGTGCAGCGAGTTTTTCAGCATACGCCTCTTTCTCTTGCTGAATCGTCTGCTTCTGTTCATCCTCAGACTGTTTCTTCGTTGCCTCATAATACTGTGCCTGAATGGAAAGACGTTCGTTCTCCGATAAGTCGGTATGTGATAACTGTCGTGTATAGAACTCAACAGCAATCTCATCCATACGCTTTGTGTAATCCTCGTAGTTCCTCTGTCCTGTTGCGTATGCTATCCTGTTGAGAGCTTCCTCGCGTTCTTTCCATTCCTTTTCAGCTTTGAACCTATCTTCTTTTGAAGAAGAGTTAGAATGTGACGGAGTAAATGAGGTGGTTGCGCCACCTCCAGAGCCAGAACTTCCGGCATCATTACTGTTATTTGTCTGAGAATCCTCTGGTACGACTTTCTTTTCAAGTTCAGCAATTTTTGCATTTACCTCAGCCAGTTTCGTTTGTGTTGCATCAAGCTTTGTTTTCGTTCCACCTTCAGTATCTTCAACGCCGAATAACCCCATTAACCAGTTGTTGAATTTACTCATTCCGCTGTTACTGTCATATCCCTGCAATGTATTAGTCTGCTTCACATGCCAATAAGCAGAAGACTCCTGTCGTTCTTGTTCCTGAAGCTCGTCCTGTTCTACATACAGTTTTTCCAACTTGTCACGATTCGCTTTCATCACAGCTGACTGACGTAATTTCTCCAGATATATTGTCAATGCTTCCGTATTGTCACGTATCAGATTTCCTTCTGTCGTAAGATCAGCGTGATAGTCAGGAACTATCTGTTTCAGTTGATTTAGAGCCTTGCGTCTATCATCAATACTCTTAGAATTATCGTGAAGGATTTTATTAAGCATATTAATATGCGCATACGACTCACGATATTCTTTCATCATTTCGCGCTCTTCCTCTATTTCCCTAAGCATCTGTTCATGCTTCTCCTTTCGGGCCTGGACATTCTTGTATATAGCCATTGTAACAGCTGCTATAGCAGCAAGCACCAACCCGTAAGGATTAGCCGACATTACAGCGTGAAGTGATTTTAGTGAAGTGCCAGCAGCCTTAAACTGTAAAGTCATAGCATAGTATGCCGTTTTCATGGCAATGGTTGACGCTGTCACTAATTTTGTCACCACATTCTGCGCCAACATCTGTGTATGCAGTTTTGCATTGGCAACAGTACACCCTGCCAATGCTTCACGATGAAGGACAAGAGCAGCAGTAAAACCTTTATATGTCTTGGCAATGTTTCCTGCAACGAGATTCCACGCTTCGGTAGCTACTGTTGCTGCCTTGGTATAAATAGAAACCGCATTGACACCAACAGCATAAGCACTTATAAGGACTGTCAGAGAAGCAATTTCCTCTTTATGCTTTATAATGAAATCTGCAATTGTATTCATCAGTTTCATCATCAACGTTGTGGAACTCATTACATGTTCCATGATAGGAAGCAGCTTCTCACCCAGTTCTATCGCCAGTTCAGACACACGTTTCTTTGCTTTGTCAAGACCTGCCTGAACTGTATTGTTCTGTGTGTTGAACTCCTTTGTTACTGATGTACCTTCATTAAAAGCCTTTTGTGCTTCTTGTTGCTGTTGTTTAAGAGTGTCAATGTTTCCTGCAAGAGCCGCTATCACCTGTGATGCCCTTGCACCGTTCTCTCCCATATCCTTAAATACTGGAGCAAGAACTGACATATCCCCCAAATCATGTAGCCTCTGAAGGAGCATCAACAGACCTTCGTTTGTTGATGAATCCAGTGCTTCTTTTAACGTCTGAAGAGGTATGCCGACTGCTTTTGCCACCTTTTCCGTGTCCTTGAACAAATCCATTGTCAGTTTCGACAATGCAGTAGCAGACATCTCACAAGCCTGACCTTGTGAGTCCAGGACAGCGGCAAAAGCCATGATTTGTGGAATTGTCATGTTCGCCTGAGCGCCTACACCTGCCATTCTTTTTGCGAAGTCAGCAAGATACGGTGCACTGGCGGTACAGTTCTGCGACAGTTCGTTGATAACAGAGCCAACAGACAAAAGAGCCTTTTCAGTACCCAGTCGCTCTTCATCACCAAATATATTTGTCAGCTTGGATAAAGTCAGCGTAGCACCTTCTCCAAGATCATCAAGAGCGACATTTATTTGGTCTGCCGCCTTGACAAAGCCAAGTACATCTTCTGTAGAAGTTTTACCTAAACGTCCTGCTTCCTCTGCTAGTTTATTCATTTCAAGGCGCGACGATCTGGTATCAATCTGCTTAAATTCCTCGTTCAGCTCTGACACTTGTTCGCTTGCCATGCCTGTAAATTTCCTGACATTCGCAAGTTCATCATCCATTTCAGCATAGGCAGAAACGGCGGAACGTCCTGCCATTATCAAGCCAGTAATGGCGGCAGCTACACCCATTATTGTTGTCTGCCAGTCGTTCAGCGTGTGGTTCATCCTCTGCCATAATCCTTCTTGTAGGCGAAGGTCATCATTTACACGCGCTATCTCCTCTTTCACACGACGTATTTTCTCCGTGTGCGCATCCCACGCAGAAGAACCGCGCTCTATATACTCCAGCTGACGGTTAAGAGTTTGCAGAGATCGGTTCAGTTCTCGTGGTGTAGCCTTATCGAGATGAGTCAGTACATCCTCCACCTGTTGTGTGGACGACTCTATCTCTCTTATCTGCCTCTTGGTGTCAGCCAGTTCTTTCCTTAGCCTCTTCAAATCAGTCTTATTTCCGGCAGATGCCGCTTTTGCTATGGCTGATTCCAAGTCCAAGGCGTTTTTGCGCAACTGGTTAAGAGTAGATTGCGCATTCTGTCCGTTGACAAGCAGCTCAACGGTTGCTTTTGTTACGTTATCGCTCATAAAATCATAGAAAATAATCAACTTTGACACAAAGTTACCGCTTATTGACTGATGATAAAAAGACAAGCCCTTTGGAAGCAATGTAAAAGGCTGATTATTAGGGCGCATTTCTACCGCTAATTAGGCGAAAAATTTAAGAATATTACAATTTTCCGCTCCTCAAAATACGAAGTCGTTGATTATCAGTCACAAAGGGTCCAGGGAAAAATCAGTTTTCCCTGGTTTTCGTGAAACCACCCCCCGACCGCCCTGCCTTGCGTCTTTGAAAATGCCCCTTTTCCCCAAGCGGAATATGTACGGTAGGATGCTGTCGGGCGTGTACGAAAAACCTCTTGCGAGAAATCTCTGATTTTGGCAAAGAGGTATTTCGTTCTCGCCTGTACCTCTTTCACAACCTTGTGTTGTGTCAATACACAAAGGAATGATTGAGTTTGCATGCAAACCAATGTTTCCTTGTGTGATTTAGTCACATATCCCTATGTGACAAATCAGGGTGGGACGAAGTGCGGGGATTGTGCGGTGGAAGAGCCGATGCCAAGGTGTATTAGCGTTGGATCAGGTAATACTGCGCCTTAGCGATACGAGCCATAAGCAAAGTCTGCAGGCTTGCCAAGCAGACGGTGCATAAGTAAGTGTATGCCAGTGATTCACGATATACGTTGCAAGAACAGCTATGTAGTCTTATTATAATAGGACTACATACCTTGCAACATATACCGTACAGAATCGCCAATACTCTTACTGAGCATTGCGTTGGTTTCGTATCAGATAAGTCGTAGCATTATCCCAATGAGTGAATACACCAGGCAGAAGGTCTCAGCCATCTCACAATCTCCGTGCTTCTGGGTGGGTAAGATACTCGCAAGTCTCTTGCGTCAGACGATGCCAAGCTCTGCTTACCAAAACAAATATGGGTGGGAGAAGTATGAGGAATGTGCCATGTAAGAGCCAAAGCCCAGGGGCATTAGTGTTGGAATAGCTGATGCCGTTCCTTTCTATGTGAACCCCATAAGCAAAGACTGCAGGCTCGCCATGCAGACGTTGTGATGGAAAGTGTATGCCAGCAATTCACGATATTCGTTACAAGAAATGCTATGAAGTCTTTTTTACACGAGTGTATATAGGACTTCATACCTTGCAACATATATCGTACAGAATTGCCAATACTCTTACCATACATTGTGTTGGGGTTTCATATAGAAAGGCACTGCATTAGCCCAATTAGTGAATGCACCAAGCTGAAGGTCTCGGGCATAGCACATGCCTCATACTATGGGTGGGGAAAGATACTCGCAAGTCTCTTGCGTCGGAAATGCCAAGCTCTGCTTACCAGACAAGGGGTAAAGCGCCAGAGGAGGTGTGGCAGTAATCCGAAATCCCTTCCGCTCATTTTATACTTTTCGCTTCACGCGAATGATAAAATGTGCGGTGGACGATGTGTGCGCCAGAAAAATCACTGCATCTTGTTATGGCAACGTGTGAGACTTTTCGTAGATAGGTCTTACACTCATAACGAAATGCAATGAACTTTTTCCAGCACTCTTCGTACATCAAGGGGTTTCGGATAGCTGCAGCACCTCCTTTGGCTCTTGGGTGGGTGGGATAAGAAAAGGGGCGCAGTAAGTCAAGGGTGTGAATGTCTGCGGTGTGACATCCTGCCTTGACTTACTGCGCCCCACATAATTACATTATTCTACCAAGTCTTCTTGATGATCAAGAAAATAGATAATACTACAAGTAGGAGAAAAGCCAATGATAACAATAGCATAGTTATATCAGATTTATTCTTTTTCTCAGACTTCTGAGAAATATTGTTGTCCACTTTCGAGGACGTCATCATTCTTACAGAGTCAGACTGATAAACATTTGTGTTTGACTTTTTTACCATTTCGGAAGAAAGGGATAATCCTTTGATTGTTGTCTTCGTTAGCACCAAACGAGGTTTGGTTGCGGAGAAGCCACTACAATCATCTGCCCCTTCAGCATCGATGTAAGCAATATACGGCTTACCGTCAGTGTTTGACGGTTGCGGTGTGAAGAATGAAAGTATCTCGATGCTATCTATCTTCACATTGCAACCGGAGAACACGCTATCGATGGAAAGGTTGCGGAAATAATGATCAGAGCAAACGACAGTGCTGTCATTTTTCTGTACCCTTTCCATCGTGACACTCTTCTTGGTACCACAGCCTATGAAGAGAATTGTCATTATACATATAAGGAGAAATCTTTTCATAGGCTATCATTTAATGTCGTTATACTCTGCGACGTCGAATGACGGACATGCTTTTGCAGCAAATTCACGATGTCCGTGTATTGTGGCTTGTGGAAACTGCTTCTTCAGCTGAGTCAGAAGAGTTCGTAGTGCGGTGCGCTGTTCCTGTGTGCGTGTATCCTTCGGCTTCTTGCCGTCCGAGGCACACCCACCGATATAGCATATTCCTATGGAACTTGCGTTATATCCAGTGCAATGTGCTCCCACCTCTTCTATGGCACGTCCTTTATGGACAGAGCCATCACGATAGATGACGAAGTGGTATCCTATAGTTTTGAAGCCACGTTGTTTGTGCCATGCCGTTATGTTGGCAACAGTGTAGTCCTTTCCCTCTGCCGTTGCAGAGCAATGAATGATGATTCTGTTAATCCTTCTCATTTTCAGATTGTTTTTGTGTTAAACTAGCGATTTTAGATTCCATGTCAGCCCTCATCTCCGAAAACTTTGTTTTCAGATACATGTGAGCGCCGAAGATACATCCTGCGAAAGCAAGTGCTTCGCCGACGTATCCAAGTATGGATTCGTGAATGGTGTAGTGATTGAGGAAGAAGCTGGCAACGCTAAGGAATATTCCGCTGATGACCATTATCACAGCCATTGCTACAGCTACGGTGTCTTTGTTGTTGGTGTTCATGGTTTGGGAGTTTTAGAATTGAACTTTTCTTGTTTGCAAAGTTACGCTGCTCCAGTCAAACAGGAAAAGACAGGTGCTTTGATTCTTTTACACCCTTTGAAAGAATACAAGCCGCTACGCGAATAAATCTCGTAAGAGATACAGGGAAGGTAGAACCACTGGTGGTTTCCACCTGACCGTTGCCTAAGAAGGAAAGGCATAAGAATATAGGTATAATCATTAAGCCCATCACGGCGTTTGAGAGATACATGCAGCCACGCAGTGTTAAAGCCGTTCCGCGAGACCATCACGAATAGTGATATAGCAAGTTGCGTAGTAGGTATAGATGTTGAAAGCAACTTAGCGTAGCCTTGAAAAGAATAGATATTATAGATAACTGTTTGATACTTTCTGAAAGTATAGAGCAATAGCGTAGAAGCCTTTGATACTTTGCCGAAAGTATAGAGCAGACTAAGATATGTCCTGGTATAAAAGTCTGCGTTGCCTTATAAATCTCGAATAGAGATACAGGGAAGACGGAACCCATGAAGTGGTTTCCGCCTGACCGTTGCCTAAGAAGGAAAGACATAAGAATATAGGTATAATGATTAAGCCCATCACGGCGTTTGAGAGATACGTGCAGCCACGCAGTGTTAAAGCCGCTCCGCGAGACCATCACGAATAGTGATTTAGCAAGTTGCGTAGTAGGTCCAGATGTTGAAAGCAACTTAGCGTAGCCTTGAAAAGAATAGATGTGAGATAAATCTGTTTGATACTTTCTTAAAGTATAGAGCGCCAGCGTGGAAGCCTTTGATACTTTGCCGAAAGTATAGAGCGGTAGCGTTGCCGCCCCTGCGAGGAATCCCAGAGGGATAGAGTGGCGTTCTGCAGGTTGCAGAACAGAACGATGCCAAAAGAAAAAGTATAAAAAAGCCGTTGCAGAATCCATATACAATCAGAATACCTTAAAACACCACAAAGAAAGTCCAAAGGCAAACCCTTGAACTCCCTTTCGTTATAGGAAAAGCCCGATTATTCAGGCTTTTCCATTAGTGCGTCGATTTTGAGTGTCAGCATAGAGGCAGCACGTTTTACATCTAACAACACTGTCTTGATGTAAGAAGGATCCTCCTTCAGACTCTTCAACCATGACTTCAGATATGCTGCGCTATCCTCTTTGATGTACTTATCCATGCCGTAGTTCTGAGCCACCAGTGCAGCGGTGAGCTCAGCTATCAGTTCCTCACGTCCGTAGGCAGCATCTCCCCACTTTCCACCTTCCTTAATACGATTCAGCTGACTCTCATGTCCGGTGCTGTGCGCCATCTCGTGAAAGAGATTTGAGTAATACGCTTCACCATTGTAGAACTGGCTGTACTCTGGGAAGACGATACAATTCTTTGACAATGAGAAATATGCATCATCGCCATGTACGTTCTTGATAGGACAAATCCAAAGATTCTCCGTAACCATCCTGTCCACTGGCTCAAACCTGAAACCATCCTCAGTATGCTGTGGCTTGGCTCCCTGGCACTCCATTGAAATCTTCTCATACATCTCAGGGCGTGCCTCCTTCATATTCGTCTGATCTATGTTAAAAACATTATATATTTGCAGCTTCGAAAAAACATTGTATTCCTTTCTCTGGCTTTCCGTCATCTGCTTATAGTCCTCGTAGCTCACCTTTGTACCATCCGTAGCGTGGACACATGTAAAAACAGTGAGGAAAACAGGAAAACTCTTCTCGCCCTTGTTTACCGATACCTTCGGTAGAGGATTGCCCTCCTTGTCCGTTATCTGCTTCATACCGTTTGATGTGCGAGTATAGTTCAGTCCGCTCACTCTGTCGAAGGTGCAGAATACAGGCAGTTTATAACCATGTTTCTCGCAGCAGAGCATCAGCATTAAGCTATTGCCACCATTATAGTGTCTTCCGCTGAGATTACGAGGCAGTTGCATCAGTCCGTCCGTAAACCAAGGCTTCTTCCAGTCCATCTGTATGGATTCAATTTTCTCGATCATCATTTCTGCGAAGAGGTTCAGGGCCTTCTCCTGTGCGCTTACTCCGTCGAAAGCAGCATTACTATTCTTTCTGCTTGCCTTCTGTTTCTTGTTTGTTTTGTACATAAGTTCTTTCGTATTAAAATATTAATTAACCTTGTTATTAAAAATTTTACACTGCCATCATCAAGTTAGCAAGGGAAGTTTGCAGTGCCAATAATTTCCAGCAAAATCACGAAATACCTATTTTAGGATAAAATCGGAAAGCTGTCGTTACTTTTGAGCAGAAATAAGCATAGCTGATATTTGCAACAAACGTCTTGCCTTAACTTCGCAGCGGAAAATTCATAACAAGGCAAGGAATATTAACGAAAGAACACAGAACAAATAAGAGAAGGCAAGCATCAATAGCTGCTCAACCGCCGACGGAGTGCATAGGAGAAGGACTCTCTTCGCACAAATGATGAATAAACAATGCCATACAAGAAGAGACAGGAAGAAAAGACGCGGTTTCGGACGGACAAATGCTGCAGCCGTATAAATAATCACACTATAATAATGGCAATGCAATGCAGATACTCAGCTCGAGACTACTACTTACTGCCAGTACTGCACCTTTTTTTAGAATGAGCGGTAGCACCCCATGCTCTGAACACTCTCACACAAACGGAGCAGACAACGGTCAATGAGGGCAATATTATAAGCCTACAAGGGCAAGAAGAGTTATCCCCTCACGTTTATGTGTCATGCTGGGGATGGTTACGAAGGAACGAGGGCTATTCCAAGCAGCCGGACAGCAGAGTAAGGAAAACAATGCGAAGATGCCTACCGCTGCAATTAACATAAGGCAGATGTATAAGAAAGAGTCACGCGCTGGTATGAGAAGGTTTCGGTGGAGTGCCGCCAAGACTTTGCATAAGGGTGGTTAGGTCAGAGACAGCGGTCATCATGGTACGGGCTACCATAGAAAAAGACTATCAAGAACATACATAGCAATGATGCTACCTATATTAAACTGTCATAGAATATCGTCCTCCCAAAGTACGGTCAGTTCCAATGGCAAGCCTACCAAACCTTAACCCTTTCAAGAGAAGGCTCACTGCACAGGACAAATGAGAGAGCCGTATCAAGGGAGGTTGTGATGTGGGGCGATGCTACCAACGCACGAAAGGAACAAATAAACACTGTCACTACCGCTATCTACTACGGCATAGACAAGAACATCAGAGAGCATAGCGCTTACCTATTAATATTACCATGGTGAAAAGTATGAACGAGGACACTTCCACTTCAAGACACATAGACAATGCAGTGCCGCTTCTATGCTGACACCCAAGAGCGAAGCACATGATAGACAATCAGCATACCACTTTGAGAAAGGGAGTTCAAGGGTTGCCTTTGGACAAAAGCCAGATTCCAAACGGCCAGATACTGACTGAACGCAGTGAGACGAGCGAAGCGGTGATATTGCAATCTCGAATAGAGATACAGGAAAGGTGGAACCACAAGGTGGTTTCCGCCTGACCGTTGCCTAAATTGGAATGACAAGATAAATATTTACATATAAAATTTCAAGCCCATCACGGCGTTTGAGAGATACGTGCAGCCACGTAGTGTTAAAGCCGCTCCGCGAGACCATCACGAGTAGTGATATAGCAAGTTGCGTAGAAGGTCCAGATGTAAAAGCAACTTAGCGTAGCCTTAAAAGAATAGATAAGAGTGAAATCTGTTTGATACTTTCTGAAAGTATAGAGCGAAAGCGTTGCCGTACCATCACGAATAGTGATACAGGGAAGAAGGATCCATGAAGTGGTTTCCTGCTGACCGTTGATTAAGAAAGAAATAAAAGGAATATATATATGAATAATCATCAAGCCCATCACGGCGTTTGAGAGATACGTGCAGCCACGCAGTGTTAAAGCCGCTCCGCGAGACAATCACGAGTAGTGATATAGCAAGTTGCGTAGAAGGTCCAGATGTAAAAGCAACTTAGCGTAGCCTTAAAAGAATAGATAAGAGAGAAATCTGTTTGATACTTTCTTAAAGTATAGAGCGCCAGCGTAGAAGCCTTTGATACTTTGCCGAAAGTATAGAGCAGACGTAGATAGGTCTGATTTTATAGTCTGCGTAGCCTTATAATCTCGAATAGAGATACAGGGAGGGAGGAACCCACGAAGTGGTTTCCGCCTGAGCGTTGTTTAGAAAAGAAAAATGAAGAATGATACAGATAAAATATAATTTGGTGGTACAATAATGAGCGATAAACTTTCGTTACCGCTCATCATATATATATTACCAATCCTCCTCAACCTTGCGAGACTCGATTGTTTTTATATTGTTGTTGATACTATTTATTAGGAAATTCCACCTATTGTCAAGGATATCTCTTGCTTTACCCATTGCGTTCTCGTAAATTTTCTGGGTAAGTTGTATGCTTCCTAATTTTGTGGATTTCCATTGTTCTTTTGTTAGAGGCTCTTTATAGACAGTTCTAAGGTTTATACCACCTTTTAAATTTGTTGTTACATGATAAGGGTTAGACATCTCAACTCTCATTCTGCCATCCTTGAACCTTATATATAAATTGTATCTGATGAAACCACGCAAAAAATTTGTTGAAAATGTGCCAGGATCATAATCCACGACTCCATCAACTATTATTTCGTTATTTCCATTGTCGTAACGCATCACCTTATCTGGATTTTTGTAGGCTACAGCCACCCAACGACGCATTATCTCAGACAACTCTATAGATGACTTACCCTCTACGGTAATAACTTCAGTATAGGAAACAGGCTCTTGTGCAGACATCGTCTGTACGAAGACAAGCAATAATGCAATAAAAATGTTTTTAATCATAGTTCTTAAGTTTTTCTTAAGTAACGCTTAAATCATGCAATTATTGCGTAGTTTCCTGACAGATTACAATTTGATTCTCATCTTCTTTGCATCCAGAGCATCCGCTATGATGCCTTGGAACTGCGTACCGAGAGAGTCCGCCATGAATTCCTTTATATTCATAACGGAAGCATAGTATTTACGGCTGAACCAGTGCCGTGCCTTGCGAACCTTCGGTTTCCCAAGGTCGCCACTGTTCCCTCTTGGTACCTCCCTACCAGTTCCATAGTCTTGCCAAAGACCATATTCGAGGAACGCCTGAGACAGTTGCACCTCAGAAAACTTCCCATCCGCTTTTGTGCTGATGGCTATAGGCGAATGAAGTAACAGCCCTGTATCAATGACACCCAGCAGAGTAATCTGCTCTTTCCATATCTTTATCATCGTGTCATTGAATGCCAGGACATATTTCTCACGTTCAGATATAGCTGATTGTTCGGTAACGTTTTTCATGCGTACAAAATTACTTTGGAAAAGAAAAGCATAAAAGGACAATGTAGCACTGTTTATGACAATACGCCAGTCATTGCGTATGACAGAACGATGCACGAGCCTATCAGGTTCGCAGCAGCGAATGCTGTAGTGCCAGTATCTACTACGTTGTCAATAATCACTGCTGTCTTATCAGCAGGAATGCTCTCAGCGAGATAAAGACCGAGGTCATCCATTTTCAGTGGGTGACCTTGTTTCTTTGCGTCATAGTTAGCCATTCTTTGACAACCCTTCAGCACGTCAGCCACCTGTGCGCCCGATATGCGAGATATCATCTTTGCCAGTTTCAGTGTCTGTGTGGCATATCCGTTTCTGCCAGGAGCAGGAATGAGAATACAGTTCTCCGGCAGACAAGCCGCCATCCTGTATGCAGCAGTGACTATAGCGTTATAGTCACCTTCTTTCAGCTTATGCGCAATATGACGAGATGAGTTATTGTAATGTGCGGTGGAGAGCAACAGGATATCATCTTTTGCTACCGCTATTTCAGCAGTGCAATCATACTGTGATGTAAAAAGCGAGTGTGTCATAATCTGCGAATACTTTACTTGTGGGCTATGTTTTTTTTGATGCCCCCAAGAAGAAAGCAGAATAAGTGATATAAGGCAAGGATAGCAGACAGTTTTTTCCGTAGCCAGAAATTATTCGTTTACGGAAAATTTGAAAAAAGTGTCATGCTAAAGGATGATGCATTGCCGTATCACGCTGCCTTACCTTTGCATCATAAAAGGGCATAGTACCACAGGTACCACGCCCAACAAGTAATCGCAGAGACGCACTCTACATCATATCATTGCACATAAGATACGAGCAAAAGACTATGTTATCCACTCCTCCGCATTATAACGCAGGTCGGTATATATCTCCGTCGCAATCTGAAAGTACGCACAGGCACAGCCAGACAGGAAATAGCGGTCAATCTCGTTGAACGATATTCGCGGATCAAGATAGATATGCCTTTCCTCTATGCGCGTGCGCTCCTGTATCAGCACAGACATAAACTGTCTGAACAGTTCTCGCATTATATCCATGCACTGCTGACGTGCAATCATATCATCGATGGCATGACGCATAGCGAGAAACACCGTCTTTACACGTCTGGTATGCGGAGTATTGTTCAACGTGGTATAGCCCTGTGCTATATCAGATACAGCCACAAAAGCCGTTGTCGTCTGCATCGTGTGCACACATTGTTCAAATCCCTCCAGTCCGCTTACGGAATGAAAAACGAAATTCTCAGACGCCGCCAACTTATTAGACTCTGTGAGTCGTGAAAAGAAGTTGGTTGCGTCCCAGTTAAAGTTAGAATCAGCAAAATCCATAATTACAGATTAGGAATATCATATATTAAGCTAATAGCTTTCAGCGTTGGAAACGTCCTGACGTAATACATAGTAAGAGGGATGCAAGGGTTCGTTCCGTCCCATGCCAAAATATTATAAAGTCCGAATACCATATAGTTTACAAACATCACCTCTTCGTTCTGCACGAACTCATTAGAGCTCATAGCCTTCAAGTCATATATCAGCAGTGTCCTACCATCCTTAAGAGAAACATTCTTAAAGTATGTATTATGCGAAGAACCTATTGAAGGCAAGCCCCCAATGAAATGAATATTAAACGAATAGTCCACCATCCTTATATCATCCCTTCTCATAGGGTCAATGATACAAAGAACAATATATCTATGGTCTCGGGAATTTATCGCAGCGCCAGAATTGATATTTATCTCAGCACGAGGTAAACCAGCCGAACCAGCCAGAACAGGTGTAACTGATACGAAGTTCTGTACTGCCCTATAATCCCCGAAGTTACCCGGTCCTAAATATCTATTGTCAAGGTATATTTCCTTTTCCATGTATGACATTATTTCGATACTCCCTTCATAAAAAGGAGCCACCACAATATCAGGTGCTTCTATTGTAAGAGTTGTAGATACCGTTCCTGTGTTACCCTGTCCGTTATCCTGTCCCACAGACACCTTTGTCAGATAGTCGGGAGAGCCAACGACGCGGTAGCGCCCACTCATGTCCTGGAATATAAACACGTTGTCCACATTATTCAGCATTGCAGCCAGCATTGTCGCTTCAGGACCAGCAGACGGATACACCGCTGTCAGCTTGTTTACCTGAGTCTGCGAAGGCATTTCCCCTTGTGCATCAGATGTAAACTGCGACTTGTCACCTATAATGGTAATATATCTGAAAGACGTGTCATAAGAAAATTCAAACTCCCCAATATAGGTGTTAGATGTAGGATTCCCCTTGCTATCTTTCGGTAACACTGGCCATCTAACGATATTCGATTTAGCAGTGTAATAGACACGGCTCATTATGCCTGGCAGTTCAGGTTTCCCCATACACCAGTCCAAAGACCTCTGTAGTTTTGTGCAATTCATGATTCACTTTATAGTTAAAATGTTATTTATTGATTATCAGTCAAATCCTCATATTCGTCAAAGTTGATATTTATGTCCGCTTCCTCAAATTCTATATCATCAATATCAAGTGACTCCGCACGGTATTTCTTTATCAGCTCCTGAATCTTTTCATTGACATTAGGCATAGGCTTTATGCCGAGCACTGTAGGATCATCCGTAGCAGTGAACGGTTGCACCACGATAAGGTCATACGGCATCGACTGTTCATCCTCCACATCAACACGATTAAATTTTGCGTATGACGTGGCAGCCCTCTCCATCGTTTTCGTATCCTTACGCTTCTTCGCCATCTGATACGTTTCAAGAATCATCTCGTTGTACTTCCATCGGTGGTAGTCACGAGAAGCCGATGTGATGTGAGGCAGTACTGCTTTTATAACACGCAGGTCATCATATGCAAGAGTCTTGCCTATGCCATGCCGAGCTATCACCTCGTCCACAAACTGTTTGTCCTTTGCATCAGGATTAGAGATAAGCCAGTTATACATCTCTCTGATGCGTAGCACTCTGGTTACGGAGTGAGCAGGATACAACGCAAGCAGTTCCTGTTCTGAAGTGAAGAGGTCCGTCTGTACTATTTCATGAATGGAAGGTACTGGCATGATTCAAATTGAAAGTTGAAAATTGAGAATGAAAAATATCTTTACTCATCGTCCTCCATATCAAGGAGATTACGGTGAGCGTTCTCTATTGCTACAGGCGAACCCACCTGAGCAAGCAACATTTCCTGATGATGCAGCTTCACTCGTGATGCCGCCTTTCCGCAGTAGTACGCTTTGGAAATGTCCGACTTACGATTACGAATATCCTCACGCAACACCTCTGGCTGTAAGTCCATGAGTAGCGCCATATCAGTAATGGGAAGATATATGCTTGCATATTTCTCCACCTGTTCAATCATATCAGGAGTATAGTTCATTGCGACAGTTTCTGTTTAAGAATATCGGACAGCGGCACGGAGTGGTTTTTGATAAGATCCTTCACTTCCAGAAGAAACTTATCGAAGACCTCCCTGTCCGTAGTAATGATATACGACTCGTTACGATTACCTCTTGTCAGGTTCTGTGATGTGATGATGGTTACGACAGTACCATCAACACTCTTCACCAGCAGCACCTTCGAGTGGTTATCCGCGAGATGAGTAGAGGTAATCACCTGTTCTATAAACGTCCATAGCGACAGCGTTTTGTTTGTAGCCTTGAAGTCCAGTACCAGATGAATAGCGGTAGCGGAGCCATCGCGCGTTATGAAGTACAGTCTTCTCAGGAACTCCTCAGAGATAGAAAATGACGTTTGCCATACCTCGGACGGTCCTACCTGTGACAAGATCCATTCGAGGATGTCCGCTATCTGCACTTCGTTTGTCAGTGCGGACTGTATGGCAGCCTCATTAATCGGCTTGAAGATTCTATCTATCAATGCAGTCCTCTTCATAACATAATGTCTTTAACAGAATGATGGAACATACAATCATTCTGCGGTGCCCTCGTCTTCGGCACCGTCGTTGTCATTGCTTTCATCAGAAGTAGGCATCTCGTCTCCTGCCACTTCTGTGCTATCCTCCTCTTTGGCAGCGATGATACCCAGCTCCATCAGTTCCTTTGTCAGAGACTCCACAGGTGACGACAACTGCTGGTACAGGTCATATATCTGTTCCTTCAGTTTATCCGTCGGACTCTTCTTGTAACGCCCTTTGGCAAGATTTATCTGACGATAGACACTCTTCTCATGCTGTCTCTCGTCTTCGATAAGAACCTGCTCAGCCCCTTCTGCAGCAGCTGTCACGTTATACGAGTCGTATAACTGCCAGTTCTTATGATAAGCCTTGTCCAGTCTTATCAGTTCCTTCAGGAACGGATAGCGTTCAGAGTCCGGGCATGTGGCATTCTCTGTGTTCATCACACGTAGCTTCGCGTGTAGGTCACGCATTTTATGCATGATGTCAGCGTTCTCCACGTACAGTGCCTGTACCTCTGGCGGTAATGCCTCATGGTCAGAGCGCATACCCTTACGGAACTGCTCAGGCGAAGGAGTCACAGAAGCCGACTCGGAAGAGGAGGTTTCGGTGGCTCCTTTATCCAACGCATGTTCCGTTACAATCTTGTTCACTTCAAGCTGCATCTGCTCAACCTCTTCATGTGTCAGACGCTGTAAGCGGAAGTCCATGTACTTACGAATCTGATGAACGATAAAGTCCGCACGTTTCTTCGGGTTCGCCATCATGTTACGGTACATCACCTGATTGTTAGACAACTGAAGAAGGAACAATGCACCCTGTGCGTAGTCCCTTTCGTTGGCAGGTGTGTCAAGCCATGCCATCACTTTTTTGTTAAATTCCAAATCCATAGTGAATATGTTTATAGTTAAAAGTTTAGAGGTTAGAGTAATCGATCATTTCTTTTTGCGGCTTATCTCTTCGTAGTCCTTTGCCTTTGCGTCAAGCTCCGTCAACGCTCTCCAGCAATCCATCTTCAGCACCGCTTCCTCCTTTGTTATGTCACCACCCGTCAGCGCACGTATCTGAGTATTCATCGCCTCCATCAGTTGGCGGAATGACGGTTGCGAAAGCTCCTCGTCATCATTATTCTTACGCACTTTGAGGAAATGAGGGTACATCTGCGACAGATACTGCTTCACCGATGCAAACCAGTAGAAGATAGACAGTTCCTCTACAGCATCCAGCTTTATCTTCGGCGCGTTATACATTATCTGCGCCATCTGCACAAGAAAACTGCTATTCTTCTGCTGCAGATAACCCTGGTATAAGTTATCCAGAGTGAGGAAGTCACCAAACGGCACGTCTTGGAAGTCAGCCCGGAACGGCTTATGCCATCCGATGTGAGACAGACGAACAGGATAACCAGGAATAGCATCGATGAAAGCGAGGTGCGCCAAAGCACCGTTTACCGCCGACGCAGACAAGAGATAGTTACGTCCCTTCTGCCGGAACAGGAACAGCGCCCCTTCCTTACGAACAAACTTCAAGTCACCCCATTTCAGAAGACAGTGAATCTTCACTTGCGTAAAGGATAAGTTCGCCAACAACAGCGAGAATACGTAACGTAGCTGAATGTCAGACAACTCCGTCCATGCCGTAGGCAGTTTTATGTTTACATTTTCCTTCATACGAAATCAAATTAGAAATGACACAATAACGACAGATGTCAGAACCAATACCCTTTAGCCTCCTTAGAGTTCTTGAACACAGGAGGCGTGAAAAGCGCCTTGGCAAACGACTCGTGCCATTCGTGGAAGTCCTCTTCGTCCGCTTTCATTATCTCCACTACAGAAGACAGAGACATATAAGGGTCAAACGGACGATCATTCTTCGATGCCTGAAGGATGCGTAACACCACGAATCGTAGTTTCTTTATCACGGTGATATGCTTCAAAGAGCGATACTGCTTTGTCTGCGCTTCCTTGCGCAGCACCTCCAGCATGTCACCTCCAAAGAACGAGTCCACCAGCTTTTCCTCTATCGCCATCAGCTCATTGCGCGTGGCCAGGTATTGCTCCCATACACTTTTTGTCACGAGCAAAGACCTCATCACAGATAGGTCAGGGAATAAAGTAGCACGGAAGAACTGCGCTTGCGCGGTTTCGATCCATGCTGCGTCCTTTGCCAATTTCGAGAGAAGGATATGAATCCCTTTATCGCGAAGACTTTCGAGGGAGTCAGCAAGTCTGGCTACACGTTCAGAACTTGCCGGAGCGATATTCGAGTTACTAACGATGCCGAAGCCGTTAGGAGTGAGAATAAGGTCCAGTGACGGAATCGCGTTACGGAATCCCTCGTAAGCAATAATCTGGCAAATGATGTTATACTTTTCGCTGATGGCTTCCTCGGCAATAAGAGCAAACAGCTCATTGCCGACGATGGTTTCTGACAGCCATGCCTCTGCAGTGGCAAGGAACGGTGACAGCTTTTCGAATAAAGGCGTCTCACCTTTCACTGTCGTAATTGTGTTAGGAATAAACTGCCTTAGCAGTTCGTCTGATTTGATGTAGTACATAATTAAAAAGATTACTTGTTCACTGCAAAGGTACATCATAACGCCAGAAAACAAAAAGACACAAAAACACCATCTACTATACAATGCTCTGACGAACAAAAAAAAGTCGGTGTTGCCACCGACGTAAGATTGAAGAAGAGAGGAAGGCTTATTCAGCCTTTTCCTCCTTTTTCTTTGAAGTGCGCTTCTTGCGAGGCTTCTTCTCCTTTGGAGTCTCTGGAGCTTTCTCCTCCTCCTTCATCTCTTCCGCAACCTCCTCGACGGTGTTCTTCACCTCCTCAACGATTTCCGGTGTTGCCTCAGTAGTCTTGGTGCGCTTGTATTCGAGTGATATAGCGAGCAGTTCTACCTCGTTGATCTTCACTGAGAGGCGCTTTGAAAGCAGGAACATATAGCGCATTGCCTTCAGTGGGTTCGAGAAGTTCATCTCTGCGCGGTGCTTGTCACCCATTCCCTCTACAAAAACTGTCCAACCTTTGTTGCCGTTCTTAAACTCTTTTGCTACTGCTGTAATCTGTACGTTGTTCATAATTCCTTTGTTTTTAATGATTAATATTTCTTGTTTGTTTATTCGCTTGTTATTAGAGAAGATAGATATTCATGCTAAGGATGTCGAAGTCTGTGCAAAGAGAAGCTACGATGCTGCTTGCCTCTTCGTATGTCTCTGCCTCGATGTCATCGAAATAATGTGTCTCGTTATCGAAGTCCATTACCTCTGCTGAAAAACACTTTGTGAAGCTGTTGTAACGTGTACGTGTGCTGAGCTGTGAAGTCTGATAAGTATGTGTCATTGTCTTTTAATTTTTTAAGTGTTAGAGTTTATTTTTAATTTTTACGATGCTTTAGGACAAGACCGTATATAGGATTGTATGCAAGTAATTTGCGATATTTTTTACCTGTAAGGTGAGGGATATTTTTCAAGTGCAGCGTTTTTTTTTCCAGACCTGGCGCAGACAAAAAATTAAAAATGTGCTAAAAAATGTGGGAAATAACCTGTGGTACTTGAAGCAAAGCCGACGGACTGTAACTTTGCAGCGCAAAATATTATAAAATAATATACTCTATACACTGTCAAGAAAAATAAGACAAATGGCACATTATTAGACCACTTGCCAGCACCCACGCTACGATAGCCATAAGAAATGATCAGCGGAGGTGAAGGACAGATAGAGACCTACCAAAAACGTAATGACCTCGTGACAGAGAAAGAAGAGTCGCAAAGCAGTATCACTACCACTTTTAGACAACGTCATCCAAAGCAAGAATAACATACCATCTTCAGACAAGCGATTACAGACAAGGAAAATCATGACAAAGACAGAATTATGATGTACGGAGAACGGCAAGTGCAACAGAGTAAGGACATAATACAATCGGACAGGTATTGCGGAGGTAATGGGTAGCGCCGTGTATATAGAGAAACGACACACCACAGATGGCAACGAGCATGTACCTGCAAAAGCGTTATCAGAAGAACACGGTAACTGCGCTATCATTTGAATAAGAACCAGAACAACGGCAATACCATCGGTGAGGACTGACGAGGAACGAAAAGGTAGCAAAGAGACAAAGGAGGAGGAAACAGGAACAAACAGATAAAGCCGTCACGATTCGTAACAGGAAAAGGAAGAAAAGGCATAAGCCCCTAATAAGAACGGAAGGAACAACCGCTACACCATTGGAGGAAGAGCAGATAAATAAATACTGTCCCAACCTTATACAAAACATTAGCCTCTTTGGTACTTTCTTGCGAGAAGAGTACCATCGAAGCCACGCAGTGTTAAAGCCGCTCCGCGAGACCATCACGAGTAGTGATATAGCAAGTTGCGTAGTAGGTATTGATGTTGAAAGCAACTTAGCGTAGCCTTGAAAAGAATAGAAATGAGAGAAATCCGTTTGATACTTTCTGAAAGTATAGAGCGGTAGCGTAGCCGTACCATCACGAATAGTGATACAGGTCAGGCGGAACCCACGAAGTGGTTTCCGCCTGACCGTTGCCTCAAAAGGAAAGATAAATATATTGGTATAATCTTGAAGCCCATCACGGCGTTTGAGAGATATGTGCAGCCACGCAGTGTTAAAGCCGCTCCGCGAGACCATCACGAATAGTGATATAGCAAGTTGCGTAGTAGGTCCAGGTGTTGAAAGCAACTTAGCGTAGCCTTGAAAATAATACAGACGAGAGAAATTTGTTTGATACTTTCTGAAAGTATAGAGCGCCAGCGTAGCCGTACCATCACGAATAGTGATACAGGAAAGGAGGAACCCACGAAGTGGTTTCCGACTGACCGTTGCCTAAAATGGAAAGATAGAGACTTCTACAGAGAAAACAATCAAGCCCATCACGGCGTTTGAGAGATACATGCAGCCACGCAGTGTTAAAGCCGCCCCGCGAGGAATCCCAAAGGGATAGAGTGAAGTTTTGCAAACTGCGAAACGTAACGATGATTTTGTTTGTTGTAAGAAAAAATGCAAATTCTGTTAAAGGTAATTAATTAAATATAACAATAAAAAACGATTTTTTTATTTTTCTCATAATTTTATTAATTTTGTATTTGATAAAATCAATTATTAAAATGAAAAAAATACTATTAACAATTTCTTTGCTTTTTGCAATAATGATGTGCAAAGCAACAGACCAGTCAACACACTTGACATTATGGTCAAAAGATGGAACAAAACTATCTTATGCCCTATGGGACAAACCAAAGATAGAGTTTTCTTCTAATCAAATTTTTATAAAATCAGAGACAGTAGATATATATTTTCCATTATCTGATTTTAGTCATTTTACTTATGAAAATGAGAATTTGACAGATGTAAAAAAAGTTCAAGATAGTAATTCATTCTCTATATCGGAAAACTGTTTATTGTTTAATAACCTTCCTTTGAATAGTGTTATTACGATATTTTCAAGTGATGGAATTGTAATGTACAACAAAAAAACAAACAAAAACAGTATCTTTATACCTTTGTCATCTTTTCCACAAGGTGTCTATTTTGTAAAAACAAATGGTATTAATTATAAATTTATGAAGAAATGAGAAAAATATACCTATTAAGTGTGTTTGTTATTTGCTCCATAATTGTAAATGCACAAGACTTCATTCAAATAGATAATGGGAAAGAAAATCCAATTTTTATATTGAATGAAATAACGAGTATTTCACATGAGATTTTGGGAGAAGTAAAAGTATCTGCAGAAAATGAATCTTGGAATTATGACATCTCAAATGTTAATCGTGTTTCATTTGGCTTAAATGATTCTGGCTTTTTTAGCATCCCTCAAGATGCATTGCAAGGTTGGGATTCTGGATTGATTTTTAGTTCTGGATATTATTTTTTAGAAAAAGAAGATAAAGAAAAAGAATTATCATATTATTATATAGGGAAATTGTATTCTGACAAGCCAGGATTGCTTTTCTATTTAAATAGAAATGGGGAAATTACCTCTATTTCATCTCTTAACGGATTAATAAATATCGAAAAAGATGATATGGATAATTCGTTAATGTATATGATTGATATGAATGGTGAAATAATTTCAAATGATGAAATTTTGGAGAATGCAAATAATGCAAAACCAATGTTATATCAAATAAAATCAGCTGTCCAAGGACTTTCAATTTTAAAAGACTGGCATGATAGATATAATACATTCCAAAGTTTTCTTCATGGAAATTGGGGGGAAGGAACTAATGGAATACTAAAAGATATAGCAGGAACTTACGTTGGAATAGTTTGCGGTCCTATAGGTGGATTGATAGTAGGTTCATGCTTTGACACTCTTGATAAATCAAAAAAGAATTTAGAAGATAAAGGTGTAAAGTTAGCGTTAGGAAGTGCGTCTGCAGAAATAACTAGTGTAAAAAGAACCGGGTTTAAATCTTATGAAGTTACTGTTAATGTGAGCAAATTAGAAACACGTCCTTATGGAAAAGTAATGAATAAACAAAAAGATGTAAAAGTTGGATTGTTCTTAAGAGAGTCATTTTCTACTGTAAATAGAAATTATTATTCGAAAACTTCAGAGTTCAAACCTGTAACAGAGAATGGAACTTTAACTTTTGAAGTATCCTCTCTAAACGTTGGTTCCATTTATTATTTGGTGCCTGCTATTGTACCATGTTATAAGACTTGGGAATATAAAGATAATACAAGGTATGGTAAAACAAAATCATTTACTATTACAAAGCCGACAGCTGTTGTAAAAAGTGTAAAAAACATAAAAGAAAAATCTGCTGACATTGTTTGTGAATTTTCTAATATTTGGCCAGAAGTTTCTTGTGGAGTAAGATTAACTATAGATGCTTTTAGCCTCGATATAGAGTCTGCACATTTGTATAGTGGCTCCTCAACCAATGGAGAGCAAACAATTAATGCAACGGGTTTGAGCGCGTATACAAAATATGGTTGCAATGCATATGTTAAGTACGATAACAAAGAAGAGTATGAAGGCTACAAAGGATTTACAACAGCTTTTCCTGATATTTCTGGTACTTGGACTTGCAAAGAAGCCCAATATGATTATGCTGGTAATATAAAATCTTATCTTACATATACAATCGACTTAAATTCTGATGGAACTGCAACAATTAACAAACCAGGATTTAACTATATAAATGCAACATGGTCTGGGGGGGCAACTGTAAACATTAATGCAAATACAATTTCAACACAGAATTTGAGTCAAGGATTCGTTTGGAAAGGTACTGTTGTCGATTCAAAAAACCCAACAAAATATAAAGGTTATACATATATGTGGAATTACAACAATATAGGATCTTTCCAAAGTGATGGAAACGCAATAGAGTTGACAAGATAATTTCTTATAAAGAATTTCTGTTTTTTCAAGATCGTTAAAGGCGCAATCTAATAGATTTACCTTTAATAATGAAATAGAAAACTTAAGTTTGTATATCAAGACAAGTATTACCAAAAGAGATTGCCTTAAACGGCAATCTCTTTTGTTTCTTCAACTTTCGGCTTACGACCTCGCTTGATGACAGGCTTCTGCTCAATCTGATCACAGATTGCAACTCGCTTGC
>JAGHTW010000179.1 GCA_018065145.1 Candidatus Prevotella equi | reverse complement strand
CTTCATAACAGAAGAACGCTTGTCATAAGGCAACGCTTCGATGTATTCCTCCCAATTATCTTCGTAGTAATCATGAACGTTCTCATGAACTATCTCGTTCAGCTTACCGAAGTGTTCTTCAAGTTTAGCCAGAGTCATAGAGCGGTCAACACTCTTGCCGCCGAAACTGAAACCATCAGTACTGAAGGATATTCCCAAGAGTTTGCCAGTCACATTGTTGATATGGAACTTCATCTGAATATCCTGCCTCTCCAATGCCTCATAGAACTTATCCCATGTGTCGGTATTCTTCATCGCAGCAGAGACGGCATCGTATATCTTGTACTTTGCCTTGTCCCTGCCACGAAGTCTGTCACGACTCACGTCAACCTTGCCAGAGGATATGTGCAATCCATATTTCTTAGTAAGTTCAAGAGCAATACGGTTTGCCTTGTCAATTTCAAAGGCATCGCTGATGACATTGCCGTCACGATCAATGCGAAGGGTAATGCCATGCAGGTGCGGATTCTTCCTTGACTGATGACGGGCTGCCAGGAACTCTGTATTCTTATAACCCATTCGGGATAAGAACTCCTGAAAGATTTGGGACATCAACGCATCTGTCAGCTTGGGTGCATCATACTTAGAGAATGACAGTATGAAATGGCGCACAGGGTCACCGATGTTATGATCACCCTTGCGAGCATAGGAATCAAGAAGAACACCCATCGTTTTGTTGTCCGCTCCAGGTGGTATTCCGTCAGAGTGGCAGATAATGCGAGCTCCCTTCTTTTGTTTGTCCTTACCGAAGATGTCGGTGATATAATCAATGGCACCTTTGAAGTTTGTGCCGGGTACGATTTTTGCTATCATTGTTATTCCTTTTGTTGTTACAATTTGTTGCTCAATTCTGTTATTCCGACTACGCTTTTGAAAGGTCACCTCCGCGAACGATTCGGGACAACAGAGTCATGAGTCCTGACAATACATCATTGGCAAGTTTCTCTGCCGCCTTGAATCCCTCGGCATTCGCCTTATGAGCAACCTGATTAACGTTGTTACACATTCCGGCAATCTTTCGGACATAGTCAGTGTTCTCTTCATCGAGGTGAGGTTTACCCTCCAGTTCCATAGGAGCATCGTGCATCCATTTCTTTAATGTACGGTTATGCTCCTTTGCCTTAGCCTCGGCAATCTCTTGTTCCGTGTCGTTGTAAGACACCTTGTGCTGATGGCGACGCTTGTTATAGGATTCCAACTTTGGGCGACCACCTTTCTTACGAGTATCTATATTCTTTTGTTTAGACATATCATGACTGTTTTATAAGTTATACATTGGTTCTGTTTTGCTATCTTTCCGTTCGCAAGCACTCAAACAGTGCTATTTCAGTAAGCAGACATTCGTTTGATAGCACTCAAACAAGGATTCGTCAGCAAGCATACATTGGCAATACCTATGCTTTCGCATGGTAATCTCTATCCTTTTGCAGCCTAATATGAATGCTTTTACCAGATGAAAGCATAGCTGTGATTTTTCAACCCATGATTCTCGGGAATCTGAGAAGCAATACGGCAGGGCTTTAGCCCGTTGCTGCAAACCCATCAAATCGCCAAGGGCGGTGAAGAATGGGTAGGTTTTGAGTACTCAAAACACAAACTTGCTTTGAAAAATCACCTGTTATTTTCTGACCGCTTAGCGGCAAGGCTTTTAGCCTGACTTTTGCCTTTGGACGGCTTGCCGTGAGTCTTCTGAGGGACAGCAATTGTTGAAGGAATCACAAAGGCACTTGTGGCTCCCGTCATCTGGTTGACCATGTCTGTCATAGACTGTGGCTTGCCATCGGTCTTTGACTGCTCCTGTTCCTCTGACGAATGTGTTTCCTCGGAATCCCTTTCGTCAGTAGCCTCGCGCGTGTGTATATTATACAATGTGTCAGCATCGCAGTACTGTTCGTCATCACCGTCTGTTTGGGTGGAACACGCATCTGAGGTTTGCTGCTCTTCTGGCTGAGGTTCGTTGGCATCATCGTGATGTTGAGAAAAGGGAAGGGAATCTTCCGGCTCATCGTCAGATTTGTTATCCCGACCGACAGGATCTTGTTCTTCTGAATTACGCTCCAACTCATGATAACCATCAGCATTAGACCAACCAACAACAGAAACCAAATCTGCTATGGATGCCAGTTTGGATGGAGTGATGCGGATAAGTCCGAGCTCAACGAATCTGCTTATGACCTTGGTCATCGGCTTCGGTCCGATACCGAACTTCTGACGGAGAGAGTTGATCGAGCAGTCGATTTCGCCAGGAGCAAGTTCTATCTGAATGCCTCGCTTGACGATTTTACCATTGGATTGGGATAACAGATTCAGTAGTTCCGAATAGATACTCCAGATTGTTACTCCGTTTGTTATCCCACCAAGGTATTGGCAAGCCTCCTGAGAGAGCTCGATGCGTAGTTTGTCGAACTTTATTTTATGTTCTTCTTTGTTAACCATTGACTAACAAATTTTTAATTTGACATTGCCATCATGAATGGCGTTATTCTGTTATTCCGAATGCAGTCACACCGCTATATCATCGTACAGGAATCTGTTATCCCTCGTTCATCACCTACGACAAAAGGGAAAAGGAATTACCCTTTGCCAGAATGTATGAACCTCTGTAATGAAGTAACAATACATAGTCCTCATTTGAGAAGAGAAAAGGGATAACAGAATCACAGCACTGTGGGATAACAGTTTAATTGACTGCATTCCGCACACCTTATATATATAATGGTGGTGCATGAGGATAGTAAATTGGCATCAGACTCATCTGTTATCTCTGCATTTCTTTGAAAGATACTGCTGAGCCTGCTGCTCGATTTCCTCTTGTGATGCAATGCGGTTTCCTGTAAGCCAGTGGTCGAGATCTGCCTGTGAGAAATAGCAGAGCTTGTTGTTTGGCTTGTAGTAAGGAATAGCACGACGCATCATCAATTTGTGAAGATAGCTCTTCTTAAGACCAAGGTAGGCTGCTGCCTCCGCTGTGGTCAATAGTGGGTTCTTTAGATTTTCCATATGACAAAATTTTAAATTAAACTTCAGTTCTGTGCCATCATAAACCGGGGCTTTTGAGTGCGCCGATTTTGAATGGTTTTCGACTGCAAATTTCGTCATATTTTTAAGTGGGTGCAAGTAGAAGACCTGTGGTAAAACAGAGAAATATTACAAAAAGCAAATGCGCCATATTGCTGATAATGAGCAATATGACGCATTCGTCAAAAAGTTGTGTGTGGTAGGTACGTGTATTTGTGTGGTCGCTTTACTGCGCTTCGTTTCTTAAGATGGACTTTACCGTCCTATAGAACTTTTTGTTAGGTCCTGACGTCCAATCTTCTCCAGCATCATTGTAGTGTGATTTATAGTAAGTCTGACTAATTTTACATGCAGCCAGGATTCCTTTCAGCCACGCTCTCTTCATCTCACTTATGGCAGGAACCTTGTTCTTCAGGAGCTGACTTATGAGATAACACATCCTCTGCTTCTCGCCATCAAGG
>JAGHTW010000004.1 GCA_018065145.1 Candidatus Prevotella equi | reverse complement strand
CAAAGGCTACAGACAGAAAGACCTTGCTATAATGCTGGGGAAGTCGGAGGCAGAAATCAGCAAGTGGATGCGTGGCACACACAACTTCACTATTGACACGCTTTCTAATATAGAGGAAGCACTTGGTGCTCCAATATTGAAGGTATATACAGAGCAGGAAGAATTGTGTATGGCTTAACAGAACAATATGAAGTCTGTGGCCGTGATTTGGCCGCGATTTTAAGAAAAGACTATTAAGAAGTAATGTTCTTACGTCATTTGTAATCGTGTTTTCAGAAAAGAATATTCCTATTAATTATATGTTTTTTCAAATAAGCACATTCAAACATGCTTATTTGAAAATCGTAAATCAAATTATTAGTTATCAATACATTACAAAGGTACAATAAGAAAAGCACAATGGGAATATTGGTCTGCGTGACCAATATTCCCATTGTTTTTTGTCGGTAATTAGACCGATGATGCCAAAATGGCATCTTAGAAAGTGGCAAAGGACAATACTCCAAATATCTTCCATATGCATTCACAGAACAAGGAGTATCACAATTGTCTGGAATCCTTAGTAGCACACGGCCAATATTAATGATTTCATATTTCAGTTGACGAAAGAAGAGTGCGAAATCTTGAAATACCAAAATGGCATTTCAAGTTAAGGTGATAATAGCCAAAAAGGGTGGTTACGATTCTACAGAAATAGAAGACTCGGAGAATTTCTAAAAGAATTGGATTTAACTGAAGGTCGTGCAACAGGTATTCCTACAATTCAAAAGAAACTGAGGGAGAATGGGTCTGCAAGGGCTACAATAGAGACGGATGACTCAAGGTCCTATTTCTTGATTGATATTCCATGCCATGAGGCATTTTGTGTCCAAGAAACAACAGTTACTAAAGTTGCTGATAATGAGACTATTATTTTGAAAATGTCCAAGAAATGTCCAAGAAATGTCCAAGAAATGTCCAAGTTTATTTTATATAACCTGTCAGTGTGTCTTCAAAGGTGTACAAGGGATATTTCTGCGCAAGACATGTTGGTCGATTTGGATGATGTCTCAGACAAACAACTGAAGAGAAAATACCTAAAGCCTTTGTTGGATATGGACTTAATAGAAATGACTATTCCTGATTCTCCACGTAATCGCAATCAAAGATACCGTCTCACGGAAAAAGGAAGAAGTATCGTGTTTCGCGAAAAGTAAATGCTGACATGTAAGAACCATATCAGGATAAATATGTACCCAAATCAATAAAATGATGACCATATACACAACGAAGGAAATACGGCTACAATAATTATAACACAATGGGAATATTGGTCTGTGTGACCAGTATTCCCATTTAATTTATTGCGACTGGAAAATGATGCTAGTATGGGGGTGTTGTAATCGTGCAACGATTACATGGTAAAAGCATTACGATTACCGTGCAATCGTTGCACGATTACTGTGTAAAAGTTATACGATTACAGCGTGTTGATTATCAGGTGGTTACAAGGGTGTTTTTGTGGTCTTTCCCGTTTTTTGCGTGTTTTCTCGTTTTTCTGCGGAAAAAAAATAAGATTAAATTCTTGGGAGAATCAAAATATTTTTTTACCTTTGCGTTGTCGTATCTGTTCTTTTGGTGTTCAGGTGGACGTAAATGTGGACTTAAATCAATGTAAAACAAATATTATTTCGGAATAAATGTTAGATATGAAAAGAATAGGAGTGGTCCTTGTTTTGGGCTCACTGATGCTAGGGAGTTGTGGTATCTACAGGAAATATGAACGGACGGTGGAGATACCTGAGAACGTTTATGGTGTTCAGCAAGTAGATCAGGGTAGGAATGTGGCTGAGGTTGGTTGGAAGGAAATGTTTACAGACGCAGGTTTGCAGACGTTGATAGGCACAGCCTTGGAGTCGAGCGCTGATGTCAAGACGGCGCTGTTGCGTGTGAAGCAGGCAGAGATTACTCACAAGACTTCGCGTTTGGCGTATCTGCCGACCGTTGCCTTTTCGCCTGTTGTGCAGGCTGGCAAGATTGGCAGTCAGGATGCGCAGATAGACTACGGTATAGGTGTTCAGGCAAGTTGGCAGCTGGACATTTTCAGCGGTCGCATTACCAATGCCCGACGTAAGGCAAAGGCTTCGGCAGAGTATGCCAAGGATTTGAAGCAAGCCATTGAGTGCCGTTTGATTTCTTCTGTGGCGACGTTGTATTATGAGTTGCTGACATTGGACAGACAGGTGGAGATACAGAAGGAGATGATACAGCTCTACGAGAAAACCTACGAGAGTGTTAAGACGCTTTATGAGTCAGGACAGTATCTCAGTCCGGCTGTCAATCAGACACGCGCTCAGTTGGAACAGTTGCAGGTTGACCTCATAGACATGGAGAATGACATCATCTTCACCGAGCATGCGCTGTGCGAATTGCTTGATGAGCCTTATCACCACGTAGAGCGTGGCAAGTTGAGTGATGTGGCATTGACTCAGAACTTGGGTGTCGGCATACCGGCAGACCTGTTGAGGCTTCGCCCAGATGTGCGTGCGGCAGAGCGCAATATAGAGATGGCATATTACGATGTGCAAATGGATAAGGGAGCGATGTATCCTACCATTACCCTTTCTGCGACAGGCGGTTGGGGAAGTCTTGTCAGCGGTCTCCTTACCGATCCTAAGTTATGGTTCATCCAGGGCGTAGGCTCGTTGGTGCAGCCTCTCTTCATGGGCGGTCAGTTGCGTGCTAACCTGAAGATAAGCCGTATGAGTCAGCAGATAGCCGTTGAGGAATTCCGCAGCACGGTGATAAAGGCAGGTCATGAGGTGACGAATGCACTAAGCCGTTGTGAGATGTTACGCAAGAAGGAGCCACACATAGCTGCACAGGTTGAGGCTATGGAGGAGACGGTGATGGCGAATCAGGAACTTATGAATCACGGCACTTCTACTTATCTGGAGGTTCTGACGTCACTGCAAGACCTGTTGAAGGCCCAGAACATGCAGGTTGCCAACAAGGCAGAGGGCCTGAAGGCGCAGGTGGAACTCTATTCCGCATTGGGAGGCAAATAGAGTGAAGAGTGAAGAATGAAGAGTGAAGAATGAAGAGTGAAGAATGAAAAATAAAAACATACATATATGAATTGTAAAGCATTATCAGGAATTGTGATGGCTGCCATGATGTTGGTAGCCTGTGGCGAGAAGAAAACAGAAGAGACAGCTGTGGTGGATGTAAAGTACAACATCCAGAAACTGGAACCTCAGACCCGTGAGGTGAATTTTGCTTTCCCTGCTACGCTCGTGGGTGAAAAATCTGTCAATCTCTACCCTCAGGTAGATGGACGCATAACACAGCGCTACTACAACAAGGGAGATATTGTGCAGAAGGGACAGCGACTGATCAGCATCGACGAGACTCCTTACAGACTTCGCGTTCAGTCTGACGAAGCAAATGTAAGGGCAGCGAAGGCAGCATTGAGCACAGCGCAGCTGCATTACGACTCGCAGAAGAAGCTCTTTGAGAAGAAGATAGTCAGCGAGTATGTCATGAAGACCGCAGAGAACAACGTTCTCACGGCACAGGCACAGTTGGCTCAGGCACAGGCAGCACTGTCAAATTCACGTACCGACCTTGGACACTGTACGCTTGTGGCACCTATCTCTGGTGTCGTGACAGGCAACATGGATGACATAGGCCTGCTTGTAGGTCCTGGCATGCAGGGTCCTATCCTCACTATTACCGACCAGAACCAGGTAAAGGCGCAGTTCTCTATAACGGAGGACCTGTACTCAACCATATTGCGTGATAATAACATCACTATGAGTAGCAAGGGCTTGCGAAACAAGGCAGGCAAGAGCATAAGCGACATATACAACAACATACGCCTTCGCACGAAGGACGGCTTGCTTTATGAAGAGATTGGCAAGATAGTGACAATAGGAGGCGTTGTGGATAGAAACACCGGAACGGTGCAGTGCGAGGTTCGTTTCCCTAACGGCAGGAATATGCTGCACGCTGGTAATTCTGCATCTGTCATATTCCCTTTCAAAGAGGATAATGTTCTTGTGGTGCCACAGACAGCCTGCAAGAAACTGCAGAACAAATATCTCATCTTCAAGGTCAATAGCAATGGCCAGGCAGAGGGCGTTGTCGTAAATGTAGTGCCTACGGATGATGGTAAGGAGTATATCATCACCGACAAGTCTCTGAAGGCAGGTGACGAGATTATAGCTGATGGTGTTTCAATGATAGAAGAAGGACAGAAGGTAAAATAACTATGGAAAAGAAATTCAAGCATAATTTCTTCGTGACCCATCCCGTTTGGGCCGGAGTAATAGCTATATTGATGTCGTTGGCGGGATATGTATCGCTGGTGTCATTGCCTATCGAGCAATATCCTGACATCGCGCCTCCTATGGTGAAGATACAGGCGTACTATACCGGTGCTGATGCCAATAGCGTGATGAAGTCTGTCATCATGCCTATTGAGGACGTTGTGAACGGTGTGGACAACATGGATTATATCTATTCCACAGCCGACGCCAGTGGTTCGGCGGAGATAAACGTTGTCTTCAAGCAGGGCACCGATGCCGACATGGCATGTGTCAACGTGCAGAACCGTGTATCCAAAGCTTTGGGTTCGCTGCCAGCACAGGTTACCAAGGTAGGTGTCGTGACGGAGAAGAACCAGAACTCCATATTGCAGATATCACAGCTCAGATGTTCCAATGGCAAGTTTGACGAGAGCTTCATCTCCAATTACGTTGACATCAACGTGATGCCAAAGCTGAAGCGTATCTCTGGTGTGGGTAACGTGCAGCTCTTGGGTAACACCTACGCTCTGCGCGTATGGCTCAAGCCAAACGTCATGGCTATGTACGGCATCACGCCTGAAGAGGTAGCAGAAGCACTCTCAGAGCAGAATATCGTTACTCCAACAGGCGGTCTGGAGGGTGAGACCTTCAAGATAGACATAGAGTACAAGGGACAGCTGCAGACCATTGACGAGTTCCGACAGATTGTAGTAAAGTCAATGCCTGACGGTTCTGTGCTGCGCATCTGCGACTTGGCAGAAGTGCAACTGGGAAGTAAGTTCTATAATTTCCGCAGTAACGCCAATGGACAGCCTGTAGCAATGTTCATCGTCAACCAGGCTCCTGGCGCCAACGCGACAGAGGTGAACGATAACATCTTCAAGATGTATGAAGAGGTAAGCAAGGAACTGCCAGACGGCTTGGAGTTTGACACACTGGAGTGCTCTAACGACTTCCTGCATGCTTCCATGCACTCTGTTATCGAGACACTCGTCATAGCGATAATCCTCGTTATCCTGGTGGTATATTTCTTCTTGCAGAACTTCAAGGCTACCATCATCCCGTCCATCTCTATCCTCGTGTCCCTCATGGGAACGTTTGTCATCGTCAAGCTGGCTGGCTTCTCACTCAACCTGCTCACGCTCTTTGCGCTTGTCCTTGCCATCGGTACCGTGGTGGATGATGCCATCGTTGTTGTGGAAGCGGTAATGGCGAAACTGGAAAGCGGATACAAGTCGGCACGCAGGGCTACCAGCGATGCCATGAGCGAGGTTACCATGGCTATCTTCTCATGTACGCTGGTATTCATGGCGGTGTTCATTCCTGTTACCTTCATGCCAGGCACCTCGGGTACCTTCTTCACGCAGTTTGGTGTCACCATAGCATCCAGCGTAGGACTGTCTATGATATGTGCGCTGACACTGTGTCCTGCACTTTGTGCCATCATGCTCAAGGTGACAGAAGGCGAGGAGAACAAGAAGTCCCTTGACTACTACGTGCGCAAGGCATATACCGCATCATACACCGCCATATCTACGAAATACAACAAGGCAATAGTACGATGGATAAAGCGCCCAGCACTCTCGTTCGTTATGCTCGCAGTAGGCGTTACCGGAATGGTGGTGCTCATGAGCAATGCTAAGGAAGACCTCGTGCCAGAGGAGGACCAGGGCGTTATGCTTGTTGACGTTGCCCTTGCTCCTGGCACCTATCTCAATGAGACGGATAAGGTACTGCGCAAGGTAGAAGATGTGATAAAGAAGATTCCTGAGGTGGAGTCATACACATGCGTATCAGGTTATGGTATGGCTTCCGGTGCAGGAAGCAACTTCGGTACCGTCATCGTACGACTGAAGAACTGGGAGGATCGTGCAGCCTTCAGTGGCATCATGATACCTTATGTTGATTTCCCTGAGATGGTGCGCAAGGCTGTTCCTGAAGCAAAGGTACAGGCGTTCCAGATGCCTCAGATACCTGGTTACGGCTCAGGATCATTCATTGATATCTACCTGCAGGACGAGACAGGAAGCGGAGACCAGCAGCAGTTCATTAAGTACTCAAATGAATTCATCAAGCGTCTTAACGATTCTCCAAAGGTAGCATTCGCCGCTACATCATACTCTACGGACTATCCTAAGTATGACGTGGAGGTCAATGCAGAACAATGCAAGCGTTACGGCGTTTCTCCTGCCAGCGTATTGCAGACACTCGGTACATACCTCGCAGGTTCTTACGTTTCCAACTACACGCAGTATGGCAAGGTTTATCAGCTCAACATACAGGCAGCGCCAGAGTTCCGCAAGGACGAGAACGCATTGTCACAGATATTCGTGCGTACCGGTTCGGGAGAGATGGCACCTATAAGCCAGTTTGCTACGCTGGTGCCAAAACTGTCTTCTTCCGTTGAGAAGCACTTCAATATCTTCCCTGCCATACAGGTCAGCACAATGCCTGGCGGCAGCGCTACAAAGTCAGATGTCTATAAGGAGATAGAGACCATTGCATCAGACGTCTTCCCTCCTGGTTACGGATATGAGTATGCTGGCATGGCACGCGAAGAGGTAGCAAACTCAAAGAGCAATATGACTCTCTTTATCTACGGAATATGTATCCTGCTCATATACCTCGTACTCGCTTGTCTTTACAACAGTATCTGGATACCATGGGCTGTTATCCTCACCATACCGTTTGCTCTGCTCGGTTCTTATCTCTTTGCTAAGCCGCTGGAGTTACTCCTTGGTAATGGTAACAACGTCTATCTCCAGACGGGTGTCATCATGCTTATAGGACTTGTGGCAAAGACAGCTATCCTCATTACAGAGTTTGCGGTGCAGCATCATGCAGAGGGACATTCCATCATTGACTCGGCTATTGGAGCTGCCAGCGACCGTCTGCGTCCTATTATGATGACCGTATTCACTATGATTATCGGTATGGTGCCACTTGCCATAGAGGCAGGCGCTGGAGCACGAGGCAACTGGTCTCTTGCATACGGTGTGATAGGAGGTATGGCGATAGGAACAATCTCACTCCTCTTCACCACGCCAGCATTCTATATCGTGTTCCAGACAATACACGATAAGTTCGCACCAAAGGAAGAGGATTAAGAAAAATCTTAATGCACATAAAAAAAGCTCCGCAAGGCATTTGCCCTGCGGAGCTTTTTATTTCTTTACGATTAGTAATGGTCTCGCATAGAAAAGACATAAACATAAACCTTGCCGTTTGAAACGGAATAAACAAGTCGATGTTCTTGTGTGATACGACGTGACCACTTTCCTTGCAACTCATGTTTCAATGGTTCAGGTTTTCCTATACCTGTAAAGGGGTGCTGTTGAATGTCTGCTAGCAGTGCAGAGATACGCTTCATTATTGCTTTGTTACCTGTACGCTTCCAATAATCACGGTCTGCTTCTGCTTGAGGAAGAAGTACTATTTCCATAAATCCTCCAATTTTGTAACCTTCACATTGTCTTCGGCAATGGCACGCTCTCCTTCTCGAATGCTATTCATAATCTTTGGATTTGACATAATATACTCTGTCTCATCCACCTCTATACATTTCTCAAAGTCCCATCCCATGGCCTTTGCCAAACCTTTGAAACGCTTGATGTCAACCTTCGGTATATTGATGGTAAATGGGATTGATGGTGTTACAGTCATTGTATTCATACTACTCCTTATAAAATTGTTCTATTTTGCAAAGGTACATATTTATTATGAAACCACCAAAGGCTTTCTTTCTTTTTTGTAATTGAAGCGAAAATCAAGACTTTTCATTTCTGTCGTTAAAACAAAAAAAAGCTCCGCAAGGCATTTGCCCTGCGGAGCTAATTTTTACTTGTTACTTTTTACTTATTACTTTACCATCTGACCAGCAGCGTTGAACTTCTCGCCCTTCTCGTTTACGATGATGAGCATGTTGTTCTTGAAGAACTTAACAAT
>JAGHTW010000171.1 GCA_018065145.1 Candidatus Prevotella equi | reverse complement strand
GTAATGCTTTTACACAGTAATCGTGCAACGATTAGAAGGTAATCGTTGCACGATTGCAATAGGGGTATAATCTTATCCCGAATTATTAATTATTCATTTTTAATTTTTACTTCTTCACCACTCGTGGATATGCTCCTGGAGTGAAGACGAAATGATAGTTGCGTATGATGTTGAGGAAGTATTCTTTCTGTGCATCTTGCATGTCAGATGTAAAGAGTTCACTACCATTAGTGTCGATTATATGCTGAATCTTAGCGTTGAGGTCTGTATCAGCAAACGATTTGCTTTGCATCTGACCGAGTGTGCGACCTAGCACATTAACAGGGTCAACTGTCTGATTAGGTGTAGCAAGGGTGCTGTTGAAATAGCAGGCGTAAATTTTGCTATTGTCACCCATTGCTCTTTCCACAACTCCGTATGTATTCGTACCATCAATGGAACCAGTGTGGTACGATACAGCGAGGGTTCCAGTATTTCGTCCCAAGAGTCCACCAACCTTTGCACCAGTTTTTGTACCTTTTACAGCACCATTGTGTATGCATGCAAAAACGAAACCAGAGTTTGTACCACAGAGACTACCAACGTAGTCGCTTGTGGTGTTGTCCACCTCACCCTCTACACGACAGGCATAGATGAAACCGCCATTCTGCTCTGCAAGGGCTGCATGGTCAGTTACTCGGATAACATCACTGAGGTTGAGTTCGTTGATAATGGCGTATGGTCCGATGTTCGAGAAGAACGCCTTGCCATAGAGGTGAGTAATGTTTCGTCCTCCACCAATGAAGTTGCCATTGAAAGCATGGGTACCATCGCCTATACCTACCCATTCGAGATATGATGGCGGAACAGGTACTGTTCCATCGTCATTGACACGATTCTTGTTTTCTACTATCCATTTAACCGATGTTGTGGTCTGCAGGTGAATATCTGCATCAAGCTTTACATATTGCCCTGCAAACGTACGACCGTTCTTTACCTCGTATGCAAAAGACAGCAACTGATTGGCGGTAGAGATGAGGTAAGGATGTTCTGCTGTACCATCGTTGCCATATACGTCAACGACAACATCATTCTTTTCGTATAGCCATGTTGCATCATCAGCGTTAGCATTAGCATCGCCCACGATAGTAATAATCTTTCTATCATGCTCCGTTGTAGAGAGGAACGTAGAGTTCTTCTTCAGCGATCCCTGGTCAGGAGTATCGACAAACTCCCAGTCCATATACTCTGCACCAACGGTCATCTTCTCATTCTTATGGTTCAGGGAGATATTGATGGTGGTACACTTACCCGAACCGAAAGTAATAGCCGTAGGAACACTCGCCGTATAGGTCTTTGTGACAGTCTCTGTCTGTGGATTCATTGGGTTAGGATAGGTCACATCGAATGAGAATTTCAGTCCATTGGCAGCCAACTGTGTTGGTACTGCAAGACCATAGAACGTAAACGTCTTACTTGCGTATGAACCAATGCCCTTTGGATTAGGTATCCATAGCTTTACATTCTTCTTTTGGTCGTAGTTTGTGATGCCTAAGACGCCGTTATCACCCCCATCCAGTTTCTCCGTAGTATAACCCATCTGATTCCACTTATAGCGGGTGAGCATATTCAGAAGTTGCATATTTGAAACTACAGACAAGGTATCTGCACCACCGCCGGCAGCGAAGTCGCTGATGTTTACTATTACGCGTACCTGTGCCAATCCGTGATGAAACTGCAGTTTGGCGATGGCATCCTCTGCAACAATCTCCGTAGAGTGTGTCAACAGTATATCGTCTTCACAAAGTTTTACGTTACCGCTGAGGGTTTCCGTTTCACCACTATACTCAGAGGTATAGTCAATAATGCCAGTCTCAGTAGGGTCACCCAACGAACCATAATAGGTATCGAGGCTGTTTACAGTCTTCTTCACCCAGTCAAACTCTCCCTGTGGTTTACAGAAACCGATGAAGGTATGCTCACTCAAGGCATCACTCCAATAGATACGGTCGGGATGGGTCTCACCGCCAGCAGCTGTTGTTCCCTTGCTTGGGTCACGGCTCCAACCTGTACTCTTCTCTGTCTTTCCGTCCTTCGTTGTTTCGGTAACAGAACAGATAAACTCAAGATCCTTATATGTAAACTGATCTATTGCACCAGCAGTACGCTTGATAGTAGTGAACACCGCCACATCGTTGTTGGCAAACTCACTGCGTCCCACGTAGTCCTTCAGTTCGGCAACGACAACATCTCCTGCCGCACGAGACATCAGGAGGTTAAGTCCCTGCATCTCCTGCGCATCACCAAGATTTCCTTGAACATCAAGGGCTTCCTGACATGACACGAGCACAAATGCTGATAGTATGTATAATAGTATCTTATTCTTCATTTTCTGTAACAGGTTTTAGTGTTACTGGATAAAGTTTTCCTTCCACAAAGGTCTTGTTCTCAAGTGCTACGCTATAACGCTTGCTGCCGTCACGAAGCCAGAACACTGCATTCGTTGTAAGAACACATGGTGGCACGATAAGGCGATAGTGCCTTGCTCCTACCATGTAAGCTGTATAAGTGCCAGTGTTAGGCACGGCAGCTACAGTCTGGGAATTTCCTCCGCCCGGCACAGGGTTACCTGTCATCGGTGCTATCTTAGCACGCTTTGCCACTTCATCATTCACTGCAACGCCAAGCACCTTGCCGTTGTTCTCGTATGAGCAAGAGGACTTCTGCTGATATCCATAGCCAGAGTTTATCTTTGAGGCATCGGCATAGTAGTCGCCAATGACAATTTCAGCCTGGTCTATGTCTGGCATTCCCTCAAGGGTGAGGACGGCATTAGCAGCGTCTGTCAATGTTACACCATCAGCTATTGTGATATCGAGGCATGCCATCTTGTGCTGGAAACCAAGGTGTATGTTCCATGCACCTGTCTGCATGAATGTCTGTGCCCACAGCACATCGCTGGCGCGGTAGTGCTTTTCCTTGGTCTGGTTGGCATGGAATACAGGAGTAAGATGGTCATAGAGACTACCATTAGCCACGAACCTGCGCTCCTCGCTGAATGTGCTTGCCACATAAACGTATGGTGTCTGCTGCGCCTCGTAATAAGATCCGATGTCAGGTGAATTGGATGGAGAGTATGTGCCGTAGATGTCGAAACCGTCGGCTGCCATCACTCTCACCCAAGCGTTTCCACTGCGCTTTAGGTAATACATGGCATCAGAGCTGTAGCCGTCCGTTGTCTCACCACGCTCAGTGCTGGAAACGAAAGGGCAGATTATCTTAAGGCGGATGAAATCGCCGTCAAGGAAACTATTGCCCGCAACATTCACACGCGAGTTCTCTTCTCCATCAAATGGCATGACGTCTGATGTTATGGTGACAACACCCTTGCCATCAGCTGACGACACGACGTCATCGCTGCTGCATGATGTCACAGCAGTGAGAGTGAACAGCAGCAGAAATGCTGCTGAAATGCACAATATATGTTTCATTTCCAATTACTCATTATTAATTATTAATTATGCACTATGAACTATGCACTATGCACTATGAACTATGCACTATGCACTATGAACTATGAACTATGCATCAGTTTCTCTGCTCTAATGTATTACCATACTGCTCTGCTGTAGGAGCATTTTTCAACAGTACTGGATAGCGATGCACATAACCAGTGGAGTTGTTCTCGTAATGGGCATTGCAAGGATGCGTTGATGCTATGCCGTACTGGTTGTAACGGACGATGGCGTAGTTCATAGCCTTCCAAGGAGCGAGACCATAGAATGCGAAACGTTGTTCCTTGCTCTTAAGCACACTGAACGTTAATTCACCACCCAACAAGTTATCATTCTTTGCCTTCAGTATGTAAGACTCACGACCACGGATGTACTCCAGTGGAGAGTATTTGTCCTTGATGTTATATACGGCATTGGTGCCTGGTGACAATTCCGTATCGTAGTAGTTACACATGAAGCGGTTCCATGTAGGCTTGCCCTTTGGTGTCGCGGTCATGTCAGCATAGTCGAAGCTTATCTGAGGTGTAAAGAACTGCCAGTTGCTCGTGCTGCTGTAAGGGAGATAACCTCCGAGCAAAGCACCGCTATTGGAAGGAATACCTTCCGCAGCCTGCATACAGCCCTGCATATAGAGATTGCCGGATGCTCCTACGAGTGCACCGCCGGCATCACCCACATGGATACAGCCAACGACATACGATGGGTTGTTGTATTCATTTGATGTAAGGCTTGCTGCAATAGAGTTTGTAGTGCTATTGGCAAGGAGGCTAACACCTATGATGTAACAGGTGTTGGTGCCGTTCATCACGAGCGAAAGCTTATGTGTTGACTCCAGACGGAGATTACGGATAGCTGCCTTGTCAATATACTTAAAGAGGTATTCCTCCTGCATGTTGACATTATAGAGACGATTCATCTGTCCGTCAAAGTAACCCTGGAAATGGTTCGCCTCAGTATTGCCTATGCTTGGCAATGACCAGTCGGCGAGGTCTATGTCATTGTCAAGATATACGGTATAGTGACGATCACGTGTCTGGTCATAGAACGGATAAGGTCCCTTGATGTATTCCTCTTGAGAATAAGCAGGCTGGTTACCGTTGGCAGGATAATAACTCTCGTAGAGTATGTATCCGCGCTTTTCTATCTCTTCCGTTGTCAGGAATGTGGTGTCACGCTTATT
>JAGHTW010000232.1 GCA_018065145.1 Candidatus Prevotella equi | reverse complement strand
AAGAAGACCCGTCCAAACCAAGCAGAATCCTTTGCACAGCACTACGTGGAATACAGCAAGGAATATATAAAGGAACAGAAAGGTAAATAAAGAATCACTCCTTTTTACGCGAAAGTTACAAGTTTTTTTTGCATAGTTGATTTTTTATTATTAACTTTGCACCCGCAACATACACCTGGGGTTGACTGGATTTGACAGCGGACTGGGATTGTGTGTAAGCATGCGGAGTTAAGACTGTGCACTCCATAATCTCGTCGGTCAACAATTTAATTGGCGAAACACGTTACGCTCTCGCTGCTTAATCGAAGTATAGTAGATTAGCTTTATTCCCTTGCAAGGCGAGGGAACGGGACATCGCTCAGAGCCCCCTCCTTGAGGCTTACTGGTTATAGCGGTGCTGGAATATCAGGGATAGTCGGTGGCTTGCCTCGCGTCGTCGGCAAAACTTTTGAGGATAAGGTTGCGATTGGTGGCTTGGGTCTTGTCGTAACACGAAAATGAAGGCCAAGATAAGCATGTAGAAAGCATACGGTTTCACCGTTTGGACGAGGGTTCGACTCCCTCCAGCTCCACTTACGGGTGTTTCACCATCCAACTCCACAATAAAAGTCTGTAAGCTAAAAACTTACAGACTTTTATTTTTTTTATGCTATCACAGATATTACTTGATGTATCTGCTTGACGAAGTCTTTTAGATTGACGAAATGATCTCCGAATGTGACTCGCCAGTTGAGGGTTTTGAGAGGGTACTCGGTGAAGTTTCTTGTTTCTATGTCACCATTCACACTGACGTAATCAAGGATATTCTTCAGATAGCGTTCCTGCTCTGATGTGAGGTTGTTGCCTTCGATGAAATCCTGATAGATGGCGAGTGCCTTCTTGCGATCAATGCCATTGATGACACGGATGAAGGCTGCTACATTTGACTTATACGGATGACCTTCTGCCAATTCATTGTACTCGTCTCTCGTGCCAAGCTCCTCAAAGAATATTCGCTCCAACTCAGCGAAGTCGGCTGATGTCAACTGCTCAAAGTTCTGAATCTTACGGAGTGTAGCATTGTCGCAATGCGAAGCGAGGTAGTCAATGACACGCTGTTTGTAGGTTGTCTGGATAACGACATCCACGCCACCATCAACCATCTTGTACTCATCCTCTATGTCAATGACAAACTTCTTCGTCTTGCGCTGTTCCTTCAGCAGTTGCATAAGGTCACGCAAGTCAAGGCGTACCTTCTCCAACGCATCCAATGATTCGTTGTCCCAGAACTGTTGCGTCTGCACCAGCTTGATGGTATCAATACGAGCCATCACCGCAGGAACAGTACCTTTCTTCTGTAGCAGAGCTGCCACGTTGACCACAACCTGACGGAACTGCCCTACCCTAACCGTACTATCAATATGAGCAAGCATCAGATGAAGCATTACAACATCAAACTTCTTCGCTTCCTCATCATCCTTATCGCAAGGAATAAGGCTTCCAATCTCTTTCAATCGCAAAGCATCCACCTCCGACAGGCATGTCCACCTATCCTTATCACGGAAAGGTTCAATCGTACTAAGGAATGGACGTGCCTCCTTACGTTCCTTACCGATAGATGAAACCTGCTTATGGAGCAGTTTCTTCAGGTCATCATGCAGTTTCTTGTCAAACTCTATCTCCTGATGATCGGCACTCTGTAGTTCCTTGACAATGTCGAGACGTAACCCAAACAGACGTTCAGTGAGCGACTTGATGTTTGTTGGCTCTATGCCATCACCATTCTCAGAGAAGTATTCAAAGTTGCCACACCAGTCAAAGATGTAGAAATACTCCTTAGAGCCCCCCTTCGACTCCCCCGAGGGAAAGAGATCAGGACATAAGCGTGTGCCACGACCAATCATCTGGTCGAACTTTATCTTCGACTTTACAATCTTGAAGAACACAAGGTTCAATATCTCTGGCACGTCAATACCTGTATCCAGCATGTCAACCGACACCGCTATCTGTGGCATCATCGTTGCAACCTTGAACTCTGCAATAATCTTGGAGTGGTGCTTCACCTGATTGTCTATCAACTGACAATAGTCTTCGCCTCGTTCTGGATAGAGAGCATTGAATCGTTCCACGATTCGCTCTGCGTGCTTGTGGTTATAAGCAAAGATAATCGTCTTGCCAATATCCTCACCGCTATGTATCTTCTGACCATTGGTCATCAGTTCCGACAACACATTGTCTATCGTATCATCATTGATAAGGTAGCGGAAAATCTCGTTACCTTCTATATCTCGATGGTATTCCTGATTCTGTGGAATACCCTTCAATGCCTTCTCATACTCCCACACCTTTTCAAGTTCTGCACGCTCTTCCTTGCTTAGTTCATCATACCTGATTCCTCGGTTTATCATCTTCGAGGTACAGTTCTTCAGCTTGTATGGACAGAGGAATCCATCGGCAATGGCTTCATCGTATGTGTATTCAAAGTTCGGTTCATCCTCCAGCTCCAGCAGTTTGAAGGTATTCTTGTCTATCTCATCGCGTGGGGTTGCGGTAAGACCAATCAGCAGTGAGTCAAAGTAATCAAAGATTGCCTTGTACTTACCGAACACGCTACGGTGCGCCTCGTCTATGATGATAAGGTCAAAGTGACCGACAGAATACTTCACCGGCACAGCATTGATGTAGTTTATCATCGTCTGATAGGTAGAGAAGATGAAGCGTGCGTCAAGGTCTGGCTCATCGTCTTCTGACAGACATGCCATCGATTCGCTTGGCAACAGGTTCTCGTAGTTCTGACGTGCCTGATTCACCAGTTCCGTCCTGTCAGCAAGGAACAGTATGTTCTTTATCCAGTTGTTGTTGGTGAGCAGTTTGCAGAGTGAGATACTAACACGAGTCTTGCCCGTACCTGTTGCAAGTACGAGCAATCCACGTCTATGCTTCTTGTTCAGCCACTCCACAAGACTCTTGATAGCGGTCTTCTGATAGTGGCGGTTTGTTATCTCATCGTCAATGGTCAGGTCGGTGATGTCCGCACGGCCACGCTTCTGCAAAATGTACTCCAGGTCATCATGGCTATGGAACGAGATAACCTCTCTGTCAGGATAGCCAAGACCATCTATCACCTTTGTCACATACCCATTTGTGAAATAGATTACGGGGCGTACCTTGTATTTCTTCTCCAAGCAATTCGCATACTCTATTGCCTGTTTTCGTCCTTTCACAGGACTCTCTATCGTGCTCTTTGCCTCTATCACAGCCAAAGGTTTGCCGCCTTTACTGAACAGCACATAGTCGGCATAGCCTGTTCCAGAAGGACAGACAGCAGTATCCATTCCTTCTATCTTCACCTCTATGCAGGCCTTGCTGCCCTGTATATCGCCCTTTACACTGAGAATATCCCATCCTGCTTCATTCAGCATGTAGTCAATGAGGCACTTGCGAGTGATAGCCTCGCTCTCCAGTGACTCCTTAGGCTTCTGTCCTGGTGCCTGTGGGTGAGCTATAGCATCCGTAGGAACGCTGTTCGCTACCTCTATTGATACCGTTGGCTCTGAATGATCAACTACATGCAAGCCGGAGAAGTTATCGGGAACAAGGGTTGCATCGAAAGCGACAACATTCTGTATGGCTCTCCAACGGAAGAGAAAACCGCTCACCACATAGTATAAGGCACGAAGGCAGATGAACGCATCGTTCTTCTTCACCTCCTGTGCTCCTGTGTGCGAAGCATAGTTGCCTATCTTCTTCACCATACGCATATCGCGCTCAAACTCCCAGTCTTCATTTATGAAGGCATCAATCTCTGGGCGTTTAAGCATTTCGTTCAGTGTCTCTCGTGGTTCGAGAGTCACGTTCGCCATGTGCAGGTGGTTTCTTACCAACCATTCCAATGCCTTGCGAGCATTGCCGGCACTTTCTTCAGGAAAGGTTTTCTGAAAGATTTCTGCCTTATCGCAGTATGCGTGCAACTGACTGAAGCTGGGTATCACCTCTGCCAGTTTTGTGATAAAGTCGAAATTCTTCATATTTCTTTATTGTTTGTTAAACGTTACTTACTGTCTCTGTTGTTGAGTTGCTAACACGGCATTGTTGTGCAACTAACACTGTGTTGTTGAATAACTATCACTGCATTGTTGAGCAACCAACACAGCACTGTTAAGCCACTAACACTGTTTGGTGTCTATGTAATGATCATCGCCCCATGAGATGCGCTGATGCTCCTTGCGGAAGGTTATTGTCGTTTCAATGCCGAGTTCTTCGGCTGCCTTACGGATGTAATCCTGTACCTCTGGTGGCATGAGATACTCGCCACGTCGGTAACGGTAGTAGGTATATGCACCGTAGTGTGCCAGCAGTCGTGAGCGTAGTGACTCTGCCTTTGCCTTCGGCATCTCGTCGAATATATGTTCAAAGCCCTGGGCATAGACTATCGGAGTGCTGTCAGCATAGTCCTCGCAGTTAGCAATACCTTGCTGTTCCTGCCACCGAGGGTCATACATACGTATCTCTTTCTCCACTGGTTTTGCATCGTAAGCCAACCAGTGCAGGCATGTTTCGTGTCGTGGGCATCCGCTCTGTGTGCAGAGCGGGTAGTTGCCCGGCATATCTTTAAGGTCTATCATAGTGCATTTTTATTTATCTCTTAGTAGATTGTTCTAACGATAACACAGAGTCAAGGAAGGATTCTTCAACGGAACTTAGTGTACGTTGTTGATATTTTCGATATTCCATGCGAGCCTTCTCCTCTGCTTGAGCATGAGATATAGAACCGGAACCTTCCAACAACTGCTCCCCACTCATCGTTAATATCCTGTCAAGATGTTCTGCCCATTTCTGCATTGTCATAGGTACCTGACGATCTGCCTGACGTTCTGCAAAGTCCAAATAACCGGAGACTATCTGCCCCATAGCTCGCAACTCTTTTTCATCAAGATAGTTCTTTGCTGTCAGCGCATCTGCCAAGTGAGGACGATTACCACGAAATGAAGTTAATCCCATGAACTCTTTTTCCGCATCAGCACGAGTGTATATAACCTCTGCAGCAGTCTGACCATGCACAGCAAAATGTATTTTGTTCTGCACTTTCTTGAAGAACATTTGCGATATTTCTGCCCGTGGGTCATAGTCTATACTAGTAGCATAGATGTCGAGCACTTGACGATAGAATACTTTCTCGGAAGCACGGATGTCGCGGATGCGCTGGAGCAGTTCTTTCCAATAGTTGCCACCACCTAACTCTTTCAGTCGCTCATCGTCAAGAGTAAACCCTTTTCGGATATACTCATTCAGTCGCTTAGTAGCCCATTGGCGAAATCTGGTGCCACGAATAGATTTTACACGATAGCCAACAGAAATGATAACATCAAGGTTATAGTAATTTGTAGGTTTTGTAGAAAAATCGGAATTTCCGATTTTTCTTAAAGACTGTTCCTTTGACAGTTCACCTTCGTTATATATGTTAAGTATGTGCTCATTGATTGTAGAACGTGATTTTTCGTATAAGCGAGCCATCTGATCTATTGTCAGCCATACTGTTTCTTCAGCAAAGACCACGTCAACTGCTATTTTCTCGTCATCCGTACGGAAGAGGACAATCTCCTGATTCTCCGCCTTCAGTTCCTGTGGGGAAGGTGTATTGTTTTTTTTCATGTTTTCAAAATTTAATTATTCGAACCAATATTGCATTCGGGATGCAAGGAGGGTTTCGAGGTCTGCAATTGTGCTTTGTATTTCAGTCTTTTGTTGTTCAATAACATCTATACGCTGGGAGAATGTTTTTTGTAGAGAGATTGGAGGAATAATTGCCCTCAATTTCTTAATTCTTCCCTGGAACAAATTCGATTGAGCCGATTTCGTCTTTGAATTATCAATTTGATTCTGCGTATAAGGCAATGTTATTAAATACTCCATAAAGGTATTATCAACATTTTCTTTTAATCTTATCAAAGCAACACTTCTCACCATTTGACAACGAAACCCTTTAGGAATAGAACAGACTCTTCCAACAGAACCAGAACATGAAATCAGAATGTCATTTTCTTGTGGAATAACTCTTTTTGAGATACGATCATACTCCTCTGAATCAATGTAGTCAACATCATTTAAATTAAGACAGTGATTAGCTATGTTTCTTGCTGATAAGAGGAAGATGCCACTGTCTGTTCGCTTAGGTGTATTATGTTCACCATCAGTAATTAATGTACATATTTCATCGTAGTTCTTTACTTCCCAACATTTCTCATTTTCAGTAGGATCTCCGAACATCTCATAGAAGATTGATTGTGCAAGCTTATCATAATCACTCAGTTGCTCCTTCTTCAAACGAATCAACTCGTTAATCTTGTCAAGTTCGGAAACAATGGATTGTTGGATGGAGAGAGAAGGAATCGCAATGGTAAGTTTTCTAAATGCATTGACATCAAGATTTCGTTGGGCAGCACCTTTGCCTAAGTTATAAATATCATCATTCAAATACATTATATGATGATTCAAATATGATTGAAGAAGTTCATCTCCAGCATTGATAGAAAGCCCACTATCATTCAAGAAGAACTTACCTGTTACATACCGAACACAAGTTTTTGACATTGCAAATCTCGCAACTACAAGACAATCTTCTCGGTTATACCTATCCATACGAAAGGTTTCGCCGCCACCTCCATAAACAGGATATACAGTGCCACCATCTTTCTTTTGAACGACCCTTGTTCCATATTCTATTTCACAGCAATCATTCAACTTCTTATATGTCCATCCTTGTTTCATTGTTTGTCCTCCTTATTTATTTCAGAATAAACCATAAGTCCCTTTACTGTCAGTAGATAGCGCTGACGGGGATGACGAGGAGAATCGGGATAAAGCATACGAACGTAACCCTCGGCAATGGTAGGATTAAGATACATTTCCATGAAGTTAGGACGATGCTTAAGTCCGAGACGTTCCATCATCTGCTTTATAGAGACTTGCTCCGAGCCTATTGCTCGCATTAGGATTATAATGTTTTCATTACCACAAGCGAACTTGTTCGGTACTTGTTCGGTACTTGTTCGGTTGGAGTGCTCTGCTTGTGCGGTACTTCTTGCTTGGGCAAGCGTCTCCTGTTGTCGCCGAGTGGTGGGGGTATCCAGTCTTGGCTGCTCTGCATATTCAGCAGGTGGGTTGATTATGAGGTAGCGATTCTTGAGCACCCATTGCTCGCCAAAGAGAAGGTTACGGAAGAAACGCTCAAGATACTTCGGTTCGTACATCACACCCTCGTTGTTCTTATAGACATAGCGCACAAGGGCGTTGCGGAAATACCATGAGTGGTTCTTAAACATCTCGTTGTCAACCTTAAAGCCAAGCGAACGGAGATATTGTATGATGAATACTGCTGTTGTGCGAGTGTTGCCTTCAGGGAAAGCATGTATCTGCCAGAGATATGCTACAAAGTGGGCTATGTGAGTGATTATCTCGTCGCGTGAAAGACTGCCATAATTGAACTGACGCTCCTGTTCCAGGTCGTACTCAATGGCTTGTTTCAGTTCAAAGGCATAACCATAACTGACGGTGTCGCCACGCAATACCCATTCGCGCTTGCTGATTTCATAATCTCGCACCTTGCCAGCAAACTTATATACGCCATCAAATATCTGACGATGAACCTGAGTGTAGCCGAAGTATGTAAAGTTGAGAGCTTTGGAAGCGAGCAATCTTGATATATTGGTACTAACCTTGTCTGCTTCTTCGGTGTCGTCGTTGGGAGTCTCTCTGTTTTGTTTGCTGATGTAATAGTTGTGTATCAACTCTTGGGTTTCATCAAGAGAAATCTCACCCTCTATGTTTCGCTTGGCAGTATCTATGAGATATTGCGAAGGCTTCAACCCATCCACAGCCTGCAAGCCTATGGCAATATTCCAGTTTGCTGCTTTCTCCTGCTGCTCTGGTTCACCTTGACGAATGTATTCATCGAAGTCGAGATATTGTTGTTTCGATTCTTTCATGTTAGTCCTTCTTTTTGCCATAATCCTATCCCTCCAACATTTTATAAAGTTCGCTATACACCTTCAGATAATTACCTTCCTTGGTTTCAAGGCGGGTGAGGACGTCTGAAACAGGTTCGTATTCTACCTTTTCACGCTCTATCTCCTTGTACTTGTTTATAGAGAGGTCGTAGTCGTTGTTGCGGATTTCTTCTACAGGAACAAAGAAACTCTGTTCCTTGCGTGAACGAGATTCCTCTGCTTTGAGGTTGTGGAAACGGTTTACTACATCAGTAATGTCATTATCCTTGATTTCAGAACGCTTGTCATCAAGGGAGAAGCCATCTGCCTTCATGTCGTAGAACCATACCTTATCGGTACCGCCTGTGTTAGTCTTTGTGAACACAAGAACGGCAGTCGATACTCCTGCGTAAGGCTTGAACACACCACTTGGCATAGAGATAACGGCACGCAACTGCTGATTATCAACTATCTCCTTACGGATAGCAACGTGTGCTTTCGATGTTCCGAAGAGTACACCATCAGGAACGATGCTTGCACAACGTCCTCCAAGTTCAAGCGAACGGACAAACTGAGCAAGGAATAGAAGTTCCGTCTTGCTTGTGTTGGCGTACGCAAGGATGTTCTTGTTGACATTACCCTTGTCAAGACTTCCTGCAAAAGGTGGGTTCGCCATGATGAGAGTGTAGCAACTCTGATCGTCATTTTGTTCAGAGAGAGAGTCGCGCCAAGCAAGTTCGGGAGCGGTAATGTCATGAAGCAGAAGGTTCATGGCTCCGATACGAAGCATTGTCTGGTCGGTATCATAACCGTTGATCATGCTTGTCTTCATGTGGTGAGCCTCTTCGCCAACATACATTGCCGTCTCGTAGTTCTCCTTGATGTACTTGACCGCCTCAACAAGGAAACCGGCAGAACCCATGGCTGGGTCACAGATGTAATCCTGTGGTGTTGGCTCCATCATCTCAACAATCATGCGGATGATGTGGCGAGGTGTACGGAACTGACCATTTGTGCCTGATGCTGCCATCTTGCCGAGGATGTACTCATACACATCGCCCATGGCATCGCGGTTGTTCATGTCGAGCGAGTCAACGCCATCAACAACCTTTGCCAGTGTTCGGGCATTAGGAATGAGGAAGATAGCCGACTTCATGTAACGGCTATAGGCAGATTCCTCACCAGTGCCGATATGCTTGATAAACTCAAAGACACTCTGGCGTACTATCTTGAACATATTCTCAGCACCGAAGTTCTTGAACACATGCCAACGCAGGTTTTCGTATGGCACACCGGCTTTCTCCTCATCGCTCACGGCATCAGGATTCACCCAAAGCTGTCCTTCGAGGAATGTAGGGTTCTGCACCTCACCATCCCAGTCGCGAGCATTCTCTTCCTCCTGAAGCTGCTTGTCATCAAGCATCTTCATGAAGAAGATATAGGTCATCTGCTCCAGTAC
>JAGHTW010000139.1 GCA_018065145.1 Candidatus Prevotella equi | reverse complement strand
CAGAGTCAGCGCATCAAGGTCAGCGAAGTGGCATTGAAGGCTGCAGAAGAAGGGGTGGCATCGGCTAAATCTGCCTTGCTGCCGAGTGTTGAATTAAGCGTGCAGGGCTCCTACACGGGCAACGCTTTCCTGCTGTCACGAGGTTTCTCTGCCAGTGGTACAACGGAATACATTGTTCCGGGACTTGGTCCTCAGCAGGTGCCGAATGGCAAACAACCGACACCACATTGGGGCAACAGTTTCACGGCTCAGGTGAGTCAGATAATCTATGCTGGTGGCGCTATTCGCTCGGGTATTGAAATGGCAAAGTTGGGGCATCAGTTGGCAGAACTTGATGTGGAGAAGAATCGCCAAGAGGTGCGTTTTTTGCTTACCGGTTACTACCTTGACCTGTACAAACTTCAGAACCAGTCACAGGTGATTGCGAAGAACATTGAACTGACGGAAAAGGTAATCGAACAGATGAAGGCTCGCAGGGAACAGGGAACGGTGCTAAAGAATGACATTACCCGATACGAATTGCAACTGCAAAGCCTTCTGCTTGCCAAGACACAAGTGGATGATGCACAAAAGATTATCCGTCATCAGATAGGCACTACAATTCATCTGCCTGAGGGAGAGGATTTTGCAGTTGATGCACAATCACTCGAAGAGGAAGGAATGGCACTCAAGGCAATCACCTCCGAAGACTCATGGCAGCAGACAGCTTCAGAAAACAACATAGACATCCGGCAGGCTTCACTTGCCACAGAAATGTCCGAACAAAAGCTTAGGAACACCCGTGCGGCATTGCTACCATCAGTGGCAGTAGTTGCCGAAAACAATCTGTTTGGCCCTTATACTTCCGACTTGATTCCGAAGAACGCCAACGTCAACGTTTGGTTCGTAGGAATTGGCGTAAAATACAATCTGTCAAGCCTTTGGAAAAACAAGCACGACATCCGTAAGGCACGCCATGAAAATACTCAGGCACGTGAAAGTGTGCAGCTGGCGCGTGAAGGCATTGAGGATGCTGTGCAAGCAAATTACACCAATCTGCTGACCAGTTCGGTGGAGGTACGCACGCAGGAGAAGCAAGTAGAACTTGCCGACCAGAACTATGTAGTGGTCAAGAACCGTTACGACAATGATCTGGCGCTCCTCACCGACATGCTTGATGCGTCCAACATGAAACTCTCTGCCGACATGGCTCTGGTAAATGCACGCATCAATATGCTCTACAACTATTTCAAACTTAAATACACAACAAATACACTATAAAGACCACCTCCCGACCTCCCCGAGGGAAGGAGATGGAAGTATGTCCGTTTAATAATATAAAGGAAATGAACAAAGAAAAATTATCTACATATTTATATAACGCTATCGTGATTGCCTGCATAGCATGTGGCGTAGCGTATGCAGCAAGTCAGTTTATGCATTTCGGCGGTGGCGAAGTGACCGACAATGCTCGTGTTTGCCAGAACATTGTGCCTCAGAACTGCCGCGTGCAAGGTTTCATTCGTGAGGTGCGCTTTACCGAATTTCAGGAGGTAAAAAAGGGCGATACGCTTGTCATTATCGAGGATGCAGAGTTCCGTCTTCGTCTGGCTCAGGCAGAGGCAGATCTCAGTCGTGCCGAACGTGGTTCGCTGGGTACGGCAAGCAGTATCAATACCACAAAGACGAGCATCACGGTGACCGAAGCCGGCATTGAGGCGGCTCGCGTGCAGATGGAGAATGCACAAAGGGAGGATGCCCGCTTTCAGAAACTTCTCGCACAGGATGCTGTAACGCAGCAGCAGTATGACAATGTCCACACCGCTTATCTGAGTGCCAAGGCTGGATATGAGCAGGCACTTCGTTCGCGCAACACACAGACGGCTGTTGTGGCAGAACAAGGGCATCATCTCTCGGCATCGGAGGCAGCCATCGAACTGGCGCGTGCACAGGTAGATATTGCCCGTCTGAACCTCTCGTATTGCTACATCATAGCCACCTGCGACGGTGTGGTTGGCAGCAAAGATATTCATGTGGGTCAGTTGGTTAACCCTGGTCAGACGATGGTGAGCATCGTTGATAAGAACGAGAAATGGGTGAAGGCAAACTATCAGGAGTCACAGATGCCGAACGTCAAGGTTGGCGACAAGGTTCGCTTTACCGCCGATGCCGTTCCGGGTGTGGAATACACAGGTGTGGTGGAGCGTATCTCCGATGCTACCGGTAGTGCATTCTCGCTGATTCCTATCGACAATGCCACAGGCAATTTCGTAAAGGTGGAGCAGCGTGTGACGGTTCGTGTGAAGATTGACGCATGCGACGAACTGAAGAAGTTGCATGGCGGTTATAATGTGGTTTGTAAGGTGGAAGAAGCCCCCCTAACCCCCGAGGGGGAATAAGAACGAAGGTGGGATCACTTTTATAAATTATTGAAATATGGGAAAACTGACAGAATTTCTGATGAAGGCGCCACCGCCACCAGCGGGCATGGGGTTCGCTATGCCGATGATGAAGGGATGGGTGCCTCGCAGGTTGCAACCGTGGATCTACGTCCTTACGGCTCTGTGCTTCCAGTTCTCAGGAGGCATGTATCTGGGTGCGCTGGATGAGATTCGTGGCACCACAAACTTCATGATCGAGGACGTCATGTTTCTGCTCTATGCCACGCTGGCAGGTATGGCGGTATGGTTCCCTATGCTGTTCAGGATGAAGTTCCGCTTCACCAATCAGCAACTGCTGTGTACATCTGCAATCGTCATGGGCATCTGCAACATCATCACCATGTACAGCCAGTCGATGCCCTTGTTGGTTGTGGCGTGTTTCATCGCTGGCATTGCCAAGATTCAAGGCACCTTCGAGTGCATGAGCAACATTCAGCTGTGGATTACGCCCAAGCGCGACTTCGCCGTATTCTTCCCTGTGCTCCACATCATCCTCCTCACAGCCATTGAGGGTGGCGGATGGCTCGCAGCGTGGATGGGGCATCATTTCTCGTGGCAGATGATGCACGTCTTCACCGTGGGTACAATGTCGTTCGTGTTGCTGACGCAGATGGTGTTGTGTCGTCCGTTCTGCCCTATGCCCAACCGCTTTTCGCTGAAAGGAACCGACTGGCAGGGGGCGTTGCTCATCTGCGTGACGATGCTCCTGCTTTCCTACATCTTTGTCTATGGAGATTACTACCGATGGTTCGCCAACAGGCATATAAGAATGGTGGGAGCCTTTACCCTAATCTTTGCAGGGCTTACCCTTTACCGACTGATTCACAATCGTTACCCTTACGTAGAACTTCGTATGCTGAAATCCAAGAACGTCGTTCCGATACTCATCGTCACCACCTTGGCAGAACTGGCTTTCGGTGCCGAGCATACACTTGAGGAGATACTCTACACCGAGGTCGTGGGGCTTGAAGAATTGACCAAGGAAAGTCAATACATGTGGGCATTGCCAGGAATGTTCCTTGGTATTGCGCTTGACCTCTACTGGCTGAAGGTACAGAAGTGGAAAATATGGAAGCTTATCGGCATTGCCTTTCTATCCATCTTCGCATACGCCTTGCTCATGTACTCCACCGTAGGCATGGACGTAAACATCGAACAATACCGCTTGGCAATCATGCTCCGTGGCTTTGGCTACGGCATCCTTGCACCCACCCTGATGTGGGCGTTGGACGAATCGGTGCCAAGTCTTGAACATTTCTTCATGGGATTGTTCCTGTTCAACATCGTCCACATGTATCTCGGCGGTGCGATGGGATATGGTTTCTACACCACCATCTTC
>JAGHTW010000223.1 GCA_018065145.1 Candidatus Prevotella equi | reverse complement strand
ACATCCTTGCCAAGTAACATACACTCTCCACCTGTGAGGTCAAACGACGAAATGGTGTCGGGATATGCTTCAAGGCACTTATCGACATAGGCTTTCATTTCTTCTAAAGTCATGGTACGCCCTTGCTTCGGAGTGCATCCGAAACAACAATTGTCACAAGCAGCCGTACAACGTACCGTGGTGAGCAACGTGATATTTGAGGGTTTGATGGGCGTGATGGTCATGTGAAATGATTTTTGGATTCGTCAGACTCTTTATTTCAGTTGATGATTTAAAACATGGAGGCATTCTTACTTATTGAACTACCACGGAATGGCTACCGTATTGGGCAGGGCTTGCACCTACATCTCCTCCCGAATATTTTATTCTGCATCCGTTGCCTTGATATTAATCTTTGGTCGAACGAAATACAGGATTTCTACTGTTGGCTCAATCAGTCGGACAATTTCATCCATTGGCTTGTATGCCATTGGTGACTCATCTAGTGTTCCTTCACATACCGTGGTGGAATAGACATTTGTCATTGTCTTTTTGAACTCCTCCATCTTCAATTGCATCTTTGCTGCTGTACGTGAGAGAATTCGTCCTGCTCCATGAGGTGCAGTATAGTTCCAGTCTGGGTTTGACTTTCCTCGGCAGATAGCAAGTCCATCACGCATATTGAATGGGATGATGCAGAGTTCATCGGTGTATGCACGGATGGCTCCCTTGCGCAGCATCGGATGATCTTTGAAGTCAATGTAGTTGTGGGTCGTATAGATCTCGTTGACAACACTGATTCCGAAATGCTCCTTCAGGATTTGGCTTACCAAGCGATGAATCATTATGTGGTTATATCGAGCGTATGCCTGAGTGACTACCATGTCAGAAAGATACCCTTTTAGATATGCTCCGCTCAGGTATTCAGACATATATTCCTCTTCACGGACACGTTCCTTCGCTTCCAGAATGAGACGCTGCCATTGCGTCCTGTCTGGGCAGGAAGCCTTCACTTCGTTAACGACACGACGCAAATCCTCTTCCGAGATTTCCTTGCAAGTGTCTTTTGCTTTGCGTGCCCAATAGTTGCAGACTTTTACTCCAAGATTACGTGATCCGCAATGAGCCGAGAAGAATCCACGTCCATCCTCAGTCTCTCCATATTCCAAGAAATGGTTTCCTCCTCCGAGAGATGGTAACGAACGATTGAAAATGTCCGTATTCATTCCGATGCGTAGGAGTAATCTTGAAATGTACTCCTCATTGATTTCCTCTACAGGATATACCATGTCAGGGAAGTCACACATAACCTGCTGGTACTCCTTCGTAAGGAAAGCATAGAACTCATCACGGTTGATAACTTCTCTATCGTTGATGCTGTGTCCTGTTGGGATGACCTTAGCAATGAGTTGTTCAAACTCAGGGTACTTATCTTCAGGAACTACGGTTGATAGTTCCATTGTTGATACAGTGCATCCAATATCTACTCCCACATGGTTAGGGTTGACAAACTTTCCTAATGGTGCAGAGAATCCGATAGTGATTCCCTTTCCCATGTGAACATCAGGCATAATACGGATATGCGAGTCAGTAAATGCGGAATGCTCCAACATTGACTGTACAAGGGCTACAGCTTCTTCTTCGACATTGTCAGTAAAGATCTTACAGTCCTGACAATACTTTCCTTGTAACTGTTTCATGATAGTTGAAATTTAGTGATTTGAACTTTTATTTGTTTAACGAGTGCAAAGTTACGACCTTGCTGTGCAGTCAAGCTTCATCGTTCAAATATTTCTTCAAATTTTCTTCGATTTTCTTTTTCAACGCCTCTCTATACCATTGCGGTTCAAGGATTTCTATGTCGGGAATATAAGAGAAAAGGAGATTTCTGAGCTCTGGATTTGGATGAACAGTCAATTGTATAGTGCAGTCCTCTTCACTAATAATCTGTTGAGAAGGATGCAAGGGCTTTGATACAACATAAGGAAACCGTCCGGGTGAAAATCGCAGTACTATTCTCTCTGGTTGGGTTCCTCGCTTTGCAGTCATAGTTACACCCACTATGTCTTCAAAGCACAGAGAAAAATCAACCTCTGTGTTTGGAACATACTCAGTATCATCATTCGAGATCTTGACGATTCTATCGAGAGCGTATGTACTCACATGAGGAAGTTTCTTGTTCTTTTCCAACGCAAACAGAAACCATCTGTTATTGTATTGCTTCAAATGATATGGGAACACCACAATGTCATGTTCAATTCCCTTGTATGAACAATAGAGCAAACGAAGGGTCTGGTGATTTGTTGCAGCTTCAATTAACGTAGGAAGATATTCAAGACCTCGCAGCCGTTCGTTCTGGTCAAATGAGATAACATTCTCCTGAGTGGTCTTACCACCAAATCGGTATTCAAGATTTGAAACAACCTCTTCTATCCAATTAAAGGAAGGTACGCCACGGAATCGCCTGAGTATATTTACCGTTTGACTAAGATTCTTTACCTCCTCTGTAGACAATTCATTATTATATATAGTAAAGTCCCTGTCAGAATATCGGTAGTAGCATTTCCTACCTTCAAGCGGATATGCCTCGATGGGAGCATCGTACCCCATTCGATCCCTCATAAACTTTATATCCTCACGTATCTGTCGAAGAGACACTTCGATACCGTTCATATCATACAACTTTTCATTGACTTCCTCAATGAGGTCGTCAATGGTGTATTTCTTCTTGAAGTTACTGAAACACCTATCCAGAATTTGGTATCGAAGTTGTGCGTTCTTATTTGCTGACATATTTGCAAGTGGGTTTATTCGCCTGGTACTCCTCAATCAAAGCACGCTGGCTTGGGGTAAGAGTATCTGTTTCAAGGGCTTCCTCATAGGTACCATAGCGTGATTCATAGGTTCTGCCCACAACTATATTATGGTCAGCAACAAAGTATGCACTATATTCTACAGATATAAGGAGGAGGTATCTCTTCTTGTGCTTCTGTACCACATACTCTTTTCCGTTGGTAAGCTTCACAATATCATGATGCTTCCAGTTCGTATTGAGGAAGTCTTCTTGTAACATTCTATTGATTTTACTACCGTTTAAATATTGAGAACCTATTCGTCAGCCTCCCATTGCATTCCGACAAACATCTTCTTGAGTTCGTATGCTTGCATCTCCACCGAAGAATAAGGTATAAGATGTTCGACTTTTAGGATGAATGGATGGTTAATGCCGTCCATTTTGAAACCTTCTTTTGTCGTAAGAAGTCTTTCGAGTAGGTGGATCCTATCTGTATTCATCTGCTCTATCTCTCGTGCCCCTATATATTTAACCGGTTGGTTGTAGTCATCAAAGGCTTTTGTACGAGGATGAGTCTTCTGTACAGCATTCATGAGGGAAGCAAACAATATAATGTCAGCATCTGACGCAAACCCAGGAACTGCAAACGTCAGTGAGTTCAACTCGGCACTGTGTAGAACAAAAACACCCGTAGCCGATAAGTCCTTACGGAAGACAACAACACACGTTTCATTCTTTTGTTTGTCTTCCGCTACGACCTTCATCCCATAATGAACACAATATGGATTCTCTGGCATTCCTCCCTTGTACAACAAGTCAAGAATCTTCTTGACATTGAACTTCTTGGGGAGTCCTTCGATTATTGTTCTTTCGTATTTCATATAAACCTTGTGAGTATATTCCTTGTTCGTTGTTGCTCATCTGAATTTACGCAG
>JAGHTW010000135.1 GCA_018065145.1 Candidatus Prevotella equi | reverse complement strand
CAGAGATTCAGGTGTCTGAGGCGAAGAAGTTCTCTGTTCAGCTTGACTTCAACCCCTCTACTGCCAAGGCTCTCGTGCTGAACGATGCTGGCAAGCCTGTCGTACCAAACAAGACAACAGGTAAGTACGAGTTGACCTACGGCACATATAGCGTTGAGGCAAAGGCAGCAGGCTATCGTGTATTCCGTTCTTCATTCACACTGGGTGATGACGCTCCAGCAGAGACTGTTGTTCCTGTAACACTCGTCGCAGGCACAGAAGGCATGTGGGATGGCGTGACAAAGACAGAACCAGCACAGATTGACGGAGTATATCAGATTGGCACTGGCGCAGAGCTTGCATGGTTTGCTTCTACCGTCAATGGTGGTACATACAATGCCAAGGGTGTGCTGACAGCAGATATTGACCTTGGTGATTTCCCATGGACACCAATCGGCGGTACAGCAATGGCAAAGGCATTCAAGGGAACATTTGATGGTCAGGGACACGCTGTCAAGGGACTTTACATCAACAGCTCAACTGCAACATATCAGGGTCTCTTCGGCTATACATACGGTACATTGGCTGCTCCTGTGACAATCAACAATGTCGTTGTTGAGGGTGAGGTAACAGCAAAGCAGTATGCTGCTGGTATTGCTGCTTACATGGGCGCATACGTATCTATGGATCGTGTAGGCAACAAGGCTAATGTGACATCTGCTGGCACATACACTGGCGGTGTAACGGGTTATGTAAGCATTGCTACTGCTAAGATTACAAACGCATTCAACAGTGGCGACATCACCGGTACTACAAACGTTGGTGGTGTAGCAGGTTCAAACAATGCTACTGCTGTCATTGAGAATGTTTATAATGTAGGTAACGTACATGGCACAACAGTAGGCTCTATCGTTGGTGGCACAACCGTAAAGACCAATGTAAAGAATGCTTACAGTATGGCTGAATATGGTATTACCAATGGCCAGACAACGGTTTCATTCTATGACTTCAACATGGGTAAGGTTGCATACTTGCTCGGTGAGGCATTCGGCCAGAAGATTGGTACCGATAAGTACCCGGTACTCGGTGGTAAGAAGGTGCTCTATGATGAGGCTGAGGACAAGTACTACAACAAGAAGAACACTATCCTCGCTGCTGGCGATTATGTCGTTACCGGTAAGGTGTCAACAGACAAAACAGTCAGCAACCCTGTCTTCGCTAAGTTCCTTGAGAACGATGGCAACTACAAGGCAAACGCTACTCTTACTGGCGACGAGGACGAACTCATTATCACTACTGACGAAGGACTTCTCAATGGCTTTACCATCGAGGGTGACGCTATAGCATTTGATGCTTCCAAGACATTCTCTGTTGCTGGTGACTCACGTGAGTTCAACGTTGCTACGCTTGACGGCGTAACAGCAGGCGAGTTCGCTATCACTGCTGATGAGACAGACGCTACAATCGGTAAGATCTCTGGCTGCAAGGTGCTCTACAAGGGTATCGTAATCGGTGAGGTTAACAATATTGTTATCACTCCAGCAAAGGCAGAGGTAGCTGTTGCAGACTTTGAAGACATCGAAATCGATGCTGAGACAGGTCTTTTCCAGCCAGAAGATGAAGAGGACGAGACAGCATACTGGAACTCTGGCGACTTCACATTCTCTACATATACCGATGACTGGGTCACAGATAAGTACTACTATGACTTCGTTGGAACAAACAGCAAGTCTGACAAGTACGAAAGTTTGGCTGACCAGTACAACTCTGCTGCCGGTGGAGCTAAGAGCGGTAATAACTATGTTGTATGGTACAGTAATTACTATGGCTCTGAGGGAATCTATTGCCCTGATGCTATGAAGGTATCTGGATTCTATGTTACCAACACTGCATGGGTTGTCAATGCTATCCTCAATGGTGACGGCATGTCTTCTGAGTCTGACGGAACCCAGGGCAAGCCATTCGGATATAGCGGCGACGATAAGCTCACATTGGTTATCACTGGCTATGATGAAAACTTTGAGGAAACGGGCACTGTAAACTATGTTCTTGCAGAGTCTGTAGGCAACAAGATTTACTACGTTAAGGATTGGCGCTGGGTTGACCTTACATCACTTGGCGATAATGTTATCAACGTTCAGTTTACCATCACATCCACAAAGGCAAGTGGTTGGGGTCCTACCACACCTACATACTTCTGTATGGATGATTTCAATGGTGTAGCACCAGAGGTTGACGCTCCAATGGCAGAGGCTGACGTACAGCAGACTGACGTTGTCAGTGTTAAGGAGAGCATCAATAATGCTCCTGCAGCAATCTATGGTGTCAACGGTATGCAGCGCAATGCAATGCTCCGCGGTCTGAACATCATCAAGACTGCAGACGGCAAGGTTATCAAGATTAACAAGTAAAGGTGGGTTCTATTAATCTCCTGCCTAATATATAACCTGAACAATTAACTCGCGAAGAGTGGATCGAGGAATAACAATCCTGATCCACTCTTTTTTTTGACGTAGAAATATTGTTTGTTTGAAAAATTAGTGCTATATTTGCAGCATGAAAAAGGAACTGAA
>JAGHTW010000093.1 GCA_018065145.1 Candidatus Prevotella equi | reverse complement strand
ACTCTATTCGCGATCCTGATGTTGCACCTTTGTTGCTGATCTCAAAACCATGCAACGCGAAGAGACTTCGCATTTCGTCAAAGGTAAAGTCTTTAGGACTTTTACAGAACCGTTGTAATAGTTTATCTTTCTTGTTCATCGTTATGTCATTGCAATTTGAGTGCAAATGTAACTAAAAATAGTTGCATTTGCAAACAAATTTGTTGTTTTTTTTAAATGCATAGTATTTTCTTGCAAGTTTATAAAATTAATGTACTTTTGCATACGTCAATACTTCGTTAAAAAATTAGTAAGTAAAGATATATTTATGTTATTGATTTTAAGATGATAAATATTAATTTAACGTACTATTGCTATAAAGCACTTGCAAGATGAGATAAAACAAAAAAACGCCAGAACAGCAAGCCGCGCTTGTTCCTGTTCTGACGTATATCGTATTTTTTTAAACACGAGTTATCATTAATTATCCACGAATTATCAAAAATTAAGTTGTGTTTTCTACGCTGGTACTTTACTTAGCTCCTTTGCGCCTGTTACATTCACGACAAAGCATCTGACAGTTCTCTATCACCGTGCGACCGCCGTCACGCCACGGAGTAATATGGTCGCCTTCCATCTGCAAATACTCAAATTCCACGCCGGCATTGTTACACAACGGATTGGCACAGAGGTGATGTTGGCGTTCATATACTTCCAGCTTGATGTCGTCAGGGAATGCCCTCAAACCCAATTCGTGTTCATCGCGGTTGAGAACATAAGCACAAATACCCTTATTGTTTTGTACATCACTGTCTATAATAAGTTTCTCTATCTCTGCATCTAATGCCGCCTTGTCCAGAACTGCATCGTGATACTTGTCGTATAAACTTCCCCAATCCACGCCTTTCATTATGGCTTTGCGTTTACGAATGTCATAAGTAGCAGCTACCCATGTCATTACTGCAGAGAAATACTGCCATAGCTGGTTTGCATTTGGGTCGTGCTGATGCTTCGCCATATAGCCTTGTATCGTCTGCTTGAAGCCGGGCTTACTCTCCGATTGAGCCTTCCATTTCAACGCTGTCTCTAAGAATTCCTGACGGATGGGCGAACCGTTCATAAGATTCTTGCCCATATTGTAAGCTGCACAGTTCGTTTTTGAAAAGTATCGCTTGGCGTCACTCACGAAAGGACCTGCATATACGGCATTGCGTAGCTCTTGATTGGTCAACTTTTCACCAGCTATATTGATAGTTTCAAACCAGTCAAGCTTTTCTTTGTCTGTTCCGCTACATACATAAACCATCAGTTCATAATCCAGAATATCATCTTGTTCCTGCGGTGTTAGATTATGGAAATACTGAAAATCGTATGCAAATTCTCCGTTTACATATTGGCAAATACTTATTGTTCGTTGCTGACCGTCCATCACTTCGAATGGCACTTCTGCATCATCATCGCGCTTTGCCCAATACATTACGTTTAGAGGAAAACGCTTTTTTACCGTCGTTATCACGGCTGCACGCTTCTTCTCATCGTAGATAAACTCTCGCTGATATGGTGGGCGGATGTCAAGTCTTCCGCCATAGCCTCGCACTCCACCTTCCTCATTATCTATATAACCACGTGTTAGTTCACGTATGCTAATCTTTTGAAGTTCTATTTCCATGTGTGTTTAGTTGTTATTTCTTACGAATAAGGATACGGGCATACTTTTCTTTACCTCCAAACAAAAAACGATGTCCATAGTGTGGATTATCTTTTACATACCTGTCCAATCCTATTATTGTAAATTGTTCAGGATTGTATTTATCAAGGAATGTGATAGGAACGCCCATCACCCCATTGTAATCACAAGGAATGTCATCTACACGATCAACGTTTATTGCATTATAGTTGTCATATTTAGAATAATCTACATTATTATAGGTTTTATAAAGAATAAGTTCTTCATGACGTTTTTTGTAATCAAGATTCGTATACCAGCATATATTACCAAGACTTCTCCACTTTTGCCCATTATCATCTTGCCAATAACGTGTTTCTCTTGGTTCATAATCTGTGGGTACTCGGAAGGCCATGTCTCCTGCTTTATACCCAAGCCAAATTTTGTTTTCGATAAACAAAGGAAAGATTTCTTTATAGGTAATGTTATTTTGGCTACCTATAATTAAGAATTTTTTGTCATATTCCATCAACTGTGCAACATATTCGCGGAACAAAGAGAACGGAGGATTGGTTACAACGATGTCGGCTTCCTTTAGCAACTCAATACATTCCTTGCTGCGAAAATCTCCGTTTCCTTTCAAAAGTGAAAGTACATTCTTGTCGTTCTGTATTAGATACTGCACGTCTGTGAGGTCAGTTCTTCCGTCACCATTAACGTCTGTCACCTCAGTAATCTCAACTTTGTATGCTATTTTCTTAGGTTCTGTATCCTTGAAGAAATCACCAAAGTCTATCATCAGCTCAGAGCCTTGCACTGGCGAGCCGTTATAACAAGTTGCAATAAGCTTCTTCAAACCGAAAGCGTTGAAGTTCATTGCAAAATACTTGAAGAAATTACTTTCATAAGGATCGTCGCAGTTACAGAAAATAGTCTTACCACGAAAATGTTCGCGATAGTGTCGCAACTCGTTTTCAATGTCAGGAAGCTGCGTATAGAACTCGTCTTTCTTGGCTTCCTTTGCTGCATTTAGATTTTTATTGGCCATAGTGATTTAGATGTTGCGCATCAATCTATCTTCAATCACTATGGCTTCTATATAAAGAATGAACGGCATAAAAAGAGGGTGCAGTTCACTCTTACGGTCTTCCGAGGCGCCTAGGAAACGAACCTCCGCTCTACTATAAGAATGCCCACACCCTTTTGGATGCAAGGCATTAACTGTATTGTTGTAGAGCGTTGGCATTTCCTTTCGCCTTATGGTACGACGTGGAAGCCAACCATCATTGATGTGGTGTTTATTCGCATATAAGTTTCCTAGGCTTTATGGAAGACCACAATGATAGTCAATGCATTGTTATTATGTTTTATGTCTGCATTTACGGGGGCATAACTCCCATAGTGCAATTATTTGTTGTCTGTTTTTTATGTGAACTTTATGTCTAGTTTTATTTATGGTTTACTATTTCACCACGGCAAAATTACAAAGAAAAAATCATTCCGCAAAACTTTAACTTGGAAAAATTTTGTTTGTTCCATGAAATTCAGTAACTTTGCAAGCAGATTTTCACTGCAATGACACTGGAAGAAAAAATAAAAAAGTATGAGGAACTGCGACTGAAGTACCAGGAAAAGATCGCTGGACGTATGTCGGAGGAACAATATCGCGACTATAGCGAGGTGTTGTTCTCTACTCATTCGTGTGCCATTGAGGGTAACAGCTTCACAGTTGATGATACGAGGACGCTGAAAGAACTTGGCCTGGGTATGGTGCCACAGGGCAGAAAGCTGTTGGAGTGCATAGAGATGGCAGACCATCTTAGAGCATATGAGTATGTAATGGAAAACCTACAACATCCTCTTGACGAGGCGTTCTTGAAGGAAGTGAATCGTCTTCTCACCGAACACACCATTTCCTATAATGCCAAAGATGCTGTGGCAGGAGAATACACAACGGTGGATATGGCTGCAGGCGATACTGTGTTTGGTAACCACGATAAACTGATTGCGCGTGTTCCGGCTCTGTTGGATGCAACGGAGCGTGCATGTTTTTCAGATGTTCATCCGATGATTGTTGCATCTCGTTTCCATGGTTATTATGAATATCTTCATCCGTTCCGCGATGGCAATGGCAGAACCGGACGCCTTATCAGTAACTATATCCTTATGCGGAAAGGGCATCCGCAATTGACTATCTATCTTGAAGAACGCCAAGAGTACATCTCTGCGTTGAAGCAAATTCGAACAGACGGCACAGACGAACATCTTACTCATTTCTTTTTTGATATTGCCATAAAGCACATGCAAGACGAGATAAAACAAAAACGCCAGAACAGCAAGCCGCGCTTGTTCCTGTTCTGACGTTGTGTCGTTAGTGTTGATATGTGTTATGTGGTGTTTACACCATTGCTCGTTTTGTGATTACTGAATCTTTGTCCAGTACATCTTCTGGTTGAAAGGTCCCCACATGCCCTTTACCATGAGGGTCTTGCCGTCCTTGAAAGACAGTTCTACCTTGTATTCCTTGCCAGAGGTTGGGTCGTATATCTTTCCGCCTTCCCAAATGTTTTCTGCAGCGTTGTATGTTACCTTGTCAATGAGAACAATCTTGTCGGCAGGAACATTACGCTTACTCTTGTCTGGGTTCCTGACATCCATACGAATGCTGCCGTCTGGCATCTTCAGATTATCTACCCAGATTACCTGAGCACGATAACCATTGCCTTGCTTGAATACTTTTACTTTGGAATTTACGCCATTGCGTACCGCCTTATAGGTTCCGCAGACCTTGTCTGCCTGTGCCATTGCGCCCGTTACTACCATCAGTAGCATGACAAGCATCATAATTAATTTCTTCATCTTTTGTTCTTTTTTATGTGGATTGTGGTGCAAAGTTACAATAATATCCCCTATTATTGTTCTATTATTCGGTAGTTATTGTAAATATCGTTATAATTGTTGACATAAAATAAGTCCGTAATCAACTGTTGTTGATTACGGACTTAATATTTTGGTCTATATGTTTTATCTTCTTCTGCGGCCTATGAGGTCCTGAATGCCGTCAATATCAAAGTTCAGTGAGAAGCGGAGTGTCTGGTCAAGTGGGTTAGACTTCGCTGTTGCTATAACATAACCAGCGTCCAATGAGAAAGCGCTGAGGCGGAAACCTGCACCGACGGTGAAATACTTACGGTTACCCTTGTTCTCTGCTTCGTCGTGATAACCTACACGTACGGAGAATTTGTCGTTGTAAACATACTCTGCACCGATACTCCACTGTATCTCTTGCATCTCCTCTTTGAAACCTCCAGGTGCATCACCAAAACTTTTGAATACACCTGCTATAGAGCTCACGTTGTAATAGACTTCATCGGCGTATGAGTTTAAGTCTGCCGCAGATGTCTTTCCTTCTGCTTTTGCCTTGTCAAACTGTTCCTGTGTTGGCATCGTAGGAACGAGATATTTGTTGATGTCTGTAGATACGCTAATGCGGTTGTACTCATTGATAGGAACCATCAGTGAAGCGCCAAGACGCATTGTGGCAGGAATAAACTCGGAACGGTTGCTACCGCCAAAGCGAATCTTTGAACCAATATTGCGGAAATTGAAACCAAGACCCAACTGGCATTCGCGATTACCGATGTTGATGTAATTCTGGTAGTATCCGCTTATGTCGGCACCAAAGGCAGAACCTGGCTTGCTATCCTCAGTGTAGTCGTACGTAAGGTTTGAATGTAACCATCTCAATGCTACGCCGAGAGAGAATTTCTCTGACAACATCAGTGAGTACGCAGCGTCAAAAGACATCTCGTAAGGGCGAATCGTCATGTCGTATTGTCCTGACTGTCCTGAACTGGTATATACTTCACCCATGGAGAAGTAGTGAATAGATGCCGATACTGATGAATAGTCACCAATACGGTAATATCCTGCTACGTTAGCTATGTTCATATCGTTTACAAGCTGTCGCAGCCAAGGCGTATAGTTAAGCTGTACTGCAGCCCTTGAGATACAGAAAGGATACTTCGCAGGATTCCAATACTGTGATGCCGCGTCTGGATCTGTTGCTGCACCAACGTCACCCATTGATCCTGCTCGTGCGTCAGGAGCGATGGTTTGTGAAATCATCGCCATGTTAATAGGGTTGAACTTGCTTGCCATGTCTTGTGCCATTGTCACGATGGTGGTGAGACAAAGAAGCAATGCTATTATAATTTTTTTATTCATATTCGATGTTTTTGAAAAAAGTAGTCCTTAAAATAACGTCTCCTTGCTGCTTTTATTGTGCAATTATCAGCTTTTTAGATTTTGTAACATATTCACTTCCGTTGCATGAGATGCGTACTCGGTAGAGATATAGTCCTGGAGCTATGCCTGTTGGCGTCCAACGGTAGGTCGTTGTGTTTGACTTCTCTGAGAATATGTCATTCCATTGCAGTACCTCCGTAATCTTGCCCGATGGAGATATGATGTCAATGCATACCGTTGCCTCGCTGCCGCGCATGTCATGGGTTACATAGAAAGTAGCGCTTTCCCTTACAGGGTTTGGCGATACGAACACGTCCGTCAATGCTGGTTTGATATTCTTTACAACATTAAAGTTCAGCGTTACGCTGTTAGAGTTGTTAAGCAGGTCCCATGCCTTGAATTGCAGTGAGTGAATGCCTGGCGTGAGTTCTTCAATCGTGAAGTATGTCTGTCCGCTTGTATAGCTGTTGTAGTCAAAGACAAAGTTCTTGGTTATGTCATAAGTCTTTGTCGCATCGTTATCAATGACCAGCTCCATGTGATGTCCGAGTGAAGAGCCTGACGCATTCACGCCATCCTTGTCAAATATCTCAGCAACGAAGTATGGCGTTTTGTTTACATCGCCACCATCGCGGAATGATTTGTCGTTGAGATAACAGTAGATGGATGGTCCCATCTCGTCGTTGACGATGTCTTCCCATCCCTGTGCCGTTATACCTTCGCATTCACCATTGGCGGAAACTTTGGTGTTATCATCTACGGCAAACATTGTTATGAGTCCGTTACCGCCATCGTCGTAAATGTCTCGTGGCATGCGGAATGTAAAGAAGAATTCTCCATCGTTGACAATGCATGAACCTTTGAACAATGTGCTGGTGCGATCCTCGTATGTAAAGAGATCGTTAGGCTCTGTATTGCCTCTACACGTAATTGTTTTCTTGCTATCGCGTATAAGAATGTCTGCCTTGCCCTTGAATGTGTTTAATGCATTGCCGTTGTTGTCCTCTATATGTCCACGTACGGTAACGATGCTGTTGCCTTTTACTACCTCAGCAGTGGTGAAAGGCTTGCCGTTTATTTCATCAAAGATAACTTTATGGCGTGGTATTGCCAATGACATGGCAGGGTCACCGATGAGTACGTAATGATGCTTGTTTATGGTGTAATCTGTTCCAGCCTTCGTACCGCCTATTATAAGATCATTCTTAGCGCGCCTTTGAACTTCACCGAGAGTGAGTGGCTTTCCGTTCGCGTCATAGTCAAGAACGTGTTTTGTAAAAGCAATGTTTATCTTGGAGTTGCTGGACTCTGTTACAGTGCGCACGGTACCATAGAACGCTACGGCACCACCATCTTTATTTAGTAATGCAGCTTCGCCGATGGTATTATAAGTCTGATCGAATGGAACCGTTTCGCAACCTGCGGTAAACCAAAGCGAATAGTTGTCGCCTTTGAACTTCGTAAAGTCATTGAGCGAAAGTACCTGTCTGTTAGATATCTCAACCCATGATGCATGACCGCAGTAGTTCATTATCAAGGCACCTTCCTTCTGTTGCTTTTGTAATAGGGTGCTAATCTCCGGGTATCTCTCTCCAAGAGATGTTGACTTGAGTTCGTAGGAATCAAGCATCACTTTCTTTACATGGTATCCTGGATTATCCTTTATTACATAATCGGCATTGGTGTTAATGTTTCTCATGTGAGAGTTGTCGTTGTCCTTGTCGGATTCGCTCTTGTAGAAACCGTCATCGCCGATGAACATTATCTCGTTCTGCCAACTGCCAACAGTACTATTGGTAACATAGCGTATGATCTTGTCAACAACATTGTTTGCATCTGCTGCTGTTGTAACAGGGATACGTCCTACGCCTACGTCGAAGCGCAGTTTTGCATCGCTATTGTCTATGTGAATAGTCATGTTGTCACGCAGAACGGTGATGTAGTCGTCACAGATGATGCTTGAAAGAAGACTCTGAGAGTTCTCTGTCTGGTAACCAAGAAGATATCTGTCAGCCGAATATGCTGTTGGTGATAAATGAATTATACGGTTATCCCACAATGCGTCACCAAAGAGTAAAACGTTCTTTATCTTCTTTGTCTCATCTTCGCCAGCCTTGTCGTAGAACATCTTCAGGTATCTGCGATATGCTGATATCTCAGGTGTGCCGCTTGAGAACTCGTTATACAGTTCGTTTGCCTTTATTATGCGAACAGTCATGCCGTCAACGTTGCGATGATGCTCCGCCAGTTTGTTGGCTGCAGCATACAATTCTCCTGATGTCGGGATGATAATGACAAGGTCTGTTGGAGCATCAGCGTGATGATCCTGATTGGCAACAGTTTCAACATACTCTGCCTTACAGGAAGAAACGTTAGAGATTGCCGTTGCAATGTAAGGCTTTTCGAATGATGCCGAGATATAGTCAATGCGTATAGGCTCTTTTCCCGTATTTGTTACCGTTACGGGCAAGTGAATTGTGCCGTCAGACGACAAGTATTGCTCAAGGCCGCTGATGGTTTTTGATTTCGTATCGAACTTCTGCCTGTCATAATTGCCGAATGACATGCTTCCTGGTACCTTGATGTTACCGAACTCAACGGTGTATGATGCCGGACTACCCGATGCAATGCACGACTGTACATCTACCGAAGTGTTGTTGCCTGGTATTGTAACGTTGATAACCAAATTCTGTCCTGGACGTATCTCAGTCTTGTCTATGAGGCTACGACCAATCAGACCGTACGAGAATGCCTCCACCTCATAAAGGAAATGGTATCGGTCAGCGCTGCTGTTATATTCTTGCAGCAGTTCAGCCTCGGTTATGGACAATGGATCTCCGTTACTTTCGGTGATGAAGTAATATCCGTATGAGGCATATGGGTTGCGTTCGCGCTTTGATGCGGTGTTGCTGCTCCATGTGACAGTTCCCGTAGCGTTGAAATACTTTGCATCACCGCTGTAGTAAGTTGGGATTTCCTTCAAGTCATCATGTTCTGCCAACCAATCCTGCGTAAGACGTTCTGGTATTATGGCACCACCATAGCCATACACCTTTATGCGGGAAAGGTTTGTGAATCCTGCACTTTGTATCACATCTTGTGTAAGGCGTCCTATGCCAGTGTCGGATACACGTATCTTTGCCCATTTTCCTGTGGCAAGAACGGAATGGTCTGCGTATGTCTGCTTTGCATTATCCGCATAAGAGGATAATGTAAAACACAACAGTAATATGATAACTTTAATGTAATTCATAATTCATAATGCAAAATTCATAATTCATAATGCATAAATTATAATGCATAATTTTTATCTGCACCAGAAGTCCAGTACCTTCTTACCATTGAGGTATCCTTCCAGGTGATCGTTAATGTTTACAGGTCCCACGCCGACTGGTGTTCCTGTGTATAACAAGTCTCCTGTCTTCAGGGTGAAGAACTGTGATATATATGCTATCAGTCGGTCAATACCTACAAGCATGTCGCAGGTGTTGCCTTCCTGTCTTTTTTCTCCGTTGATGTCAAGCGAGAAATCTACCGCCTGAACGTTTAAGAATTTCTCTTTCTCTACCCATTCGCCTATAACGGCAGCGCCATCAAAGCCTTTTGATATCTCCCAAGGCTGCGCTTCTTCGCGTAACTTCTTCTGGAGGTCACGTGCCGTAAAGTCTATGCCTACCGTTATAGCATCGTAGTAACGGTGAGCAAATTCTTCGCTGATGTTTTTTCCTAAGCGTGAGATGCGCACCACCACCTCTGTTTCGTAATCTATGCGTCCGAGATGATTAGGCACGAAGAAAGGCTTTCCGTCCTTCAGAAGAGAAGAGTCTGCTTTTGTGAATATGACAGGATCGCGCTGTCGATCATCGTCAGCAGTGCCTACTCCTTGTTGTAATAACGCAGATTTTATCTCTTTATTGTGTTGGGCGTAATTCATGCCCACAGCGAAGATTTTCATTTTCTTGTCTTGTTGTGATAAAAAGAAATAAGCGTCAGCGCCTTTTGGGCACTGACGCTTTGTTATTTTTTGTCGATAATTCGATGTTTTCGAGTTGTCGATGTTCCGGCTATTAGTCAGCCTGGAGAGAGAAACGCTTGAAGTCAACTACTGTGAGCTCCTTGTCAGCAGCCTTGAGATAGTCAGCAACGCTCATCTTAGAATCCTGGATGAACTCCTGGTTGAGCAGACAGTTCTCCTTGTAGAAACGATTGATACGACCCTTAACGATGTTCTCAATCATTGCAGCTGGGAGATTAGCAGCCTTCTCTGCTGATACAGTAGCGATGATTTCCTTAGCCTTAGCAACGTCCTCAGCGGTGATCCAACCCTTAGACATGTTAGACTCCATGTGATCCTCAGAGTCAACGTGTGCAGGGTTGATGCCAGCCTTCTTGAGTGCGTTCTCTACAGCCTTCTGAACCTGCTCCTGCTTTGTCTTCTCAGCAGCAACCTTCTTCTCTTCCTCAATGATAGCAGGATCAACAGATGCCTCGTTGAGGGCAACTGGCTTCATAGCAGCTACCTGCATAGCAACAGCGTGTGCCTGCTCCTCAGCAGCCTTGTTAGTCTGTACCATTGTGCAGAGTACGTTCTTGTTCATGTGGTTGTAAACAGAAACGTTCTCACCCTCAATGAACATATATCCGTCGAGCTCCATCTTCTCACCTGTTACACCAGAACGCTCTGTTACTGCAGCAGCAACAGTCTGGCCGTTAGCGAGTGTGAGGTTAGCAACCTCGTCGATAGACTTAGCCTTAGCTGCAACAGCAGCGTCGATGATTTCCTGTGTAAGCTTGATATAGTCAGCTCCGTTAGCAACGAAGTCAGTCTCGCACTTCAAAGCGATGATAGCAGAGAAGCCGTTCTCAGACTTAGCGAGAACACAGCCGTTAGCTGTCTCGCGGTCGCTACGCTTAGCAGCGATAGCCTGTCCACGCTCACGGAGAATCTCCTTAGCGCGATCCATATCGCCGTCAGCTTCTGTAAGAGCCTTCTTAACGTCAGCAAGACCTGCGCCAGTCATAGCGCGAAGGGTCTTGATGCTTTCCATTGTTATTGCCATAATTATTTACTATTTAACAATTTTGTATTTTACGAAATCGGTTACTATTACTCAGCAGCTTCCTCAGCCTTAGCCTTTGGCTGGTCCTCCTGCTGTGCAGCAGCCTTGTCGTCAGCCTTCTCTACCTTGCGCTCCTGAAGTCCCTCGTTGATTGCCTCGCAGCAAGCGTTGAGGATTACCTCTATAGAGTCCTTAGCGTCATCATTAGCAGGGATAGCGAAGTCCACCTTGTTAGGGTCTGCATTGGTATCAACGATACCGAATACAGGTATTCCGAGGCGGTGAGCCTCCTTAACAGCGATGTGCTCCTTCTCTACGTCGATAACGAAGAGTGCAGAAGGAAGACGTGTCAGGTCAGCGATAGAACCAAGGTTCTTCTCGAGCTTAGCACGCTGGCGTGAGATCTGGAGGAGCTCGCGCTTAGAGAGGTTGCTGTAAGTACCGTCAGCCATGAGCTTATCGATGTTCGCCATTTTCTTGATAGCCTTACGGATTGTCTGGAAGTTGGTAAGCATACCACCAGCCCAACGCTCGTTGATGTAAGGCATGTTAACGCTCTGTGCCTTCTCGGCAACAACGTCCTTAGCTTGTTTTTTAGTAGCGACGAACAGGATCTTCTTGCCCTGCTTTGCGATATTCTTAAGAGCCTCTGCAGACTCGTCCACCTTTGCTACGGTCTTGTTAAGATCGATGATATGGATACCGTTACGCTCCATGAAGATATAAGGAGCCATTGCTGGGTTCCACTTACGCTTGAGGTGTCCGAAGTGACAGCCTGCCTGAAGTAACTGATCAAAATTTGTTCTTGACATTGTCTTTTTCTGTTTTTGTGGTTATTGCATTGCAACCATGTTGCAATGAACATAACCGGGTTGTTTACTTTCTTTTTTAATTGCTTTAAGCAACCAACCGCAGGGTAGCCATCTTCCTATTATATAAATAAGGTGTTGTTGTGGGTCCTTGTGGTTTAGATGCTAAACTGTAGTTCTCTATATTAACGCTTAGAGAACTGGAAGCGACGACGAGCCTTTGGACGACCTGGCTTCTTACGCTCTACCTCACGTGCATCGCGTGTGAGGAAGCCATGCTGGCGAAGGTTCTTCTTGTCCTCTGCATCAACCTTAACGAGTGCGCGAGCGATAGCGAGGCGGAGAGCCTGGCTCTGACCTGTGAAACCGCCACCGTCGAGGTTAGCCTTGATGTCATACTTCTCAGCAGCCTCAAGCAGCTCCAATGGCTGCTTTACAACGTACTGAAGGATTGCAGATGGGAAATACTGTGTGATATCTACCTTATTGATAGTGATCTTGCCGGTGCCCTCTGAGAGATATACACGAGCTACAGCGCTCTTGCGGCGACCGATTGCGTTAATTACTTCCATTGTATCTTATACCTTATTTATTTATACTGATTGATGTCGATAGCCTTTGGCTGCTGTGCCTCCTGCTTGTGCTCTGTACCCTCGTAGATGTAGAGGTTGTTGAGGATAGAACGACCGAGAGGTCCCTTTGGCAACATACCCTTAACAGCGTGGCGGAGCATCTTGTCGATACCGCCCTGCTTTGCGCGGAGCTGTGCAGGTGTGTTGAAACGCTGACCGCCTGGGTATCCTGTGTAACGTGTGTAAACCTTGTCGGTTTCCTTCTTACCTGTGAATACAACCTTTGCAGCGTTGATGATGATAACGTTGTCGCCACAATCAGCATGTGGTGTGAAGGTTGGCTTGTACTTACCACGAAGCAACTTTGCCACCTTTGAAGCGAGACGACCTACAACCTGATCAGTTGCGTCGATTACGACCCACTCCTTCTTTGCAGTCTCTTTGTTGACAGAGATTGTCTTGTAACTTAAAGTGTTCATTTAAATTTGTAAAACTTTTTTGGCATTGGGGATTGCTCCTTGCTGCCGTTACTACTAAAAAACATTCTTTTCGAGTGCGGATTCACTAACCGTTGGCGTGGCCAAACGCACAACTATTAACACCATCACTCGTGGGGCTCTAAGTGTACCCCGAATAATCGGACTGCAAAATTACTAATTAATATTCACATACGCACGGGATGGCAACAAGAAAAGTGTATTTTTACGTTTTTTTAACTATTTATCTTGTCTTATCTCAACTTTATTGGTTACTTTTGCATCATGGAACAGATTTCAAGTCTTCAAAATTCTCGTGTAAAACATCTTGTTTTGCTTCAGCAGAAGTCCTCTCTGCGTCGCGAAGAGGGATGTTTTGTGGTAGAAGGTCAACGAGAGGTCATGCACTGTCTCAAGTCTGGTTATGAGATATTTGAGATGTATGTGCTTGATGAATCGCTCGCACTCGATGCAATATGCCAGCAGAGTCTCAGTATAGGCACCTCTCCACAAGTGTTTGTTGTAACACCAAAGGTTTATGAGAAGATTGCCTATCGTGGTGGAACAGAGGGCGTTGTAGCAGTGGTTAAGGCGAAGTTAAAAGGTCTTTCGGACTTAACGCTTAGGGAGAACCCGCTTGTTGTTGTTCTGGAAAGCGTAGAGAAGCCTGGCAATCTGGGCGCTATCCTTCGTAGTGCCGATGCTTCGGGAGCCGATGCCGTGATTGTCTGCGATCCGCTGACGGATCTTTACAATCCAAATCTCATTCGTAGCAGTATAGGAGCGATATTCACCGTTCCTTGTGTTGCGTGCAGCTCAGAGGACTGTATCAGTTTTTTGAAAGAAAAAAACATTCAGATACTCACAGCTCAGCTTCAGGACTCTTCCTTGTATTACGAACAAGATATGAAGAAAGGCACCGCTCTTGTCATGGGAACAGAGTCAATCGGACTTACCAATGTGTGGCGCAAGGCAGCCGACGCACATATCCGCATACCGATGCTCGGGCAATTAGACTCGCTCAACGTGTCTGTTTCAACAGCAATATTACTGTATGAAGCAGTGCGACAAAGACAGTAATTTTAGAAAGCATAAAAGTGACAAAATGAAAGTGGCACGATTACTCGGTAATCGTGCCACTTTTACTGTGTAATCGTGCAACGATTAGACGGTAATCGTTGCACGATTGCGATACTATGGTGTTTTTAACGTCTGTTAAGATTTTGTGTTAGCAAAATCGACGTTTTTCTGACATTTTGTTACTTTTTTGGCTTATTCAGTAACAGCGCCAGCAGCGTTGTAAACCTTGCCGTTCTTCTTGATGAAGAGTTTACCGTTCTTGAAGTACTTCTTGACAGCAGACTTCTTGTTGTTGTCGGCAGTAATCATGTCAGCAGCAGTATGATTCTCGTCGAACTCGATCTTGATGTTCTTTACGTAGCCGATAACCTTCTCGTGATAAACAACGGCGAGGTCGTTGATGGTACATGCCTCTTCACCATCGATTGCAGTGATATCCAGTACGCCAGTGTTGACAGTTGTTTCGTCAGCCTTTACAACAGAGAATGTCTTGCCGTCAAGCTTGAATGTGTTAGCAGGTGAGAACTGCATCTGGTCGCCCTTGATAGTAAAACCATTCAGGATACCACCCTCAGTGTTGTTGTTGATGGTCAACTCATTTTTATCACCGTCTATTGTGCAGTAAGCTACATAGTTACCATCGTTTTCAAGATACTTCTTGAATGCCTCTGGAACTGATGACTCACTGAGACCCTCTGCAAGTGAAACAACACCGCTGACCTTATAGTCCTTATCAAGGAGAAGGGTGTTAGGAATTACCTCGAATTGAGCGTAGAGGTTTGATATGGTTGGGCTGTTCTGTTCTTTTGATTTTGTAAGTGCATCATACTGGTATTTAGCCTCAGTGCTGAGAGCCTCACCTGTCAGCTCTGCGTTGTCGTACCAACCAACAAACTTGTAACCGAACTCAGACTGTGCGTACGCATTGAATGCTACGTGGGTTTCATCGCCACTACCGATTCTTTTGTTTCCTGTTGCTTCGCTTGTCTCTGCGTATGCAGGATTGGATGTCTGACTTGTAGAAACGTAAACCTTACCTGCACCTGTAGGAGTGGCCTGTGCTACGACCTTTGCATAGAATGTGCCGCCACCAGCATTTGCGGTTGTTGTTGTCATCAATGCTACGATGAGCATGATAAATGAGAAAATTTTTTTCATACCTAATTGAGTTTTTTGTTTTTATTAAAAGTTTCTATATATGTAGTTGTTAATGCAAGTGTGAATGCTATCATTTCCCAATCTACTGCTATTTTGATTAAAGGAATCATGCCTATGCACCATATAATGTTTGCCGCAATGAATACAGGTAGCGCTTTCTTTTTCCATCGCCATAGCAAAAGGGGTAGGGGAGAGAGCGGAACCAACAGCCAGTTGAACTCAGTGCAACAGAGGTCGGACAAGATGACGAGGTAGTGTATTAAAGCTCCAAGAAGCATTGCCATCGTTATGATTCCGTATCTTACCACAGGCAGATGCAATCGCAGGTTTATTATTGCAACGATGAGTATCAGTATGGCAAGTATCAAAGGTGTGAACCAACTGTATTCTATCGTCTTTGTCTGTTTGACGATTGTCGTTCCTTCCTTGCTTAACAGTGGCTTTCCGTAGGCTTTTGCGTGTTGCAGTACCTCGATTAGTTCTGCTGGTACTATCACCTTTCGCATATTTGAAAGTGTCTCTGTTCGCGCTTTGCCATCAAAGAAGCAATATAAAAATGAGCGTCCCCAAGGACTTTCAACGTTGTCACATGCTATCTCTTTTCTTGAACGATTCCATTTCTCACCCCATGTACCATATTGCAAACTGTCTGTTCCTATAGCATCTTCCAACCACTGTAATACACTCTGTGCGCATCCGCGATTTAGAAAATCGTAAGGTTCGTTTGGTTCTTCTAATCTCTCGTCCATCTGTTGCCAAAGGCGTTGCTTTGTCTTGATAGGGAGATTGAGTATGTATTCTATTACACCACGTCCTTCTTTGCTATATTGTGAGAGATACTCGGTTGTTGGTATTGCTGCCGTACGCATTTTTAATCTTCCTGCGAAGAAAAGAATGACTTTTTTTGTGGCATCTTCTGATTCCGAACTGAAAACATAGTCCAAGTTGTGTGTTGGACATTGTAATCTTATGCAAGCATGTCCCAGTGTTGAATATATTTCTTCGCCTGGCGATGCTATCAGCACCGATGCTATCACAAAGTCTTCTGAAGGAATGCTGTCATTATCCTGCGCATACAATCTAACGTTACTTGTGAAAAGTAACAAAAGAAGTGTTACGTATGTTATAAATCTTTGCATCCTTTTTTCTTATCTATTATAAATAATGTGCAAATTTACAACTATTTTTACATTTATTTCCAATAATAATTGCAAAACACTATTTATTTTGCAAGTTTATTGATATAAAACAATATATCAAGTAAAATATTGACACAAAAAAAGATGCATCGTTGAAATGCATCTTTTTTTGTTGTGTTATTATTATGTTTACTTTACGATAGTATTGATGATAGCGTTAGCATCAGAAACGGTGATAACCTTATCCTCGTTCATGTCGGCAGCCTCTTCGTTTATCTCAACGTCCTTGCCAAGGAACTTGTCAACGGTAACCTTAGCATCGTTCATCTCAACTACACCGTTGTTGTCTGCATCGCCTGGGAGTACTGGGTTGTCGTAAACCATTACGAGGTCGTCGATGTAGAGTTTGTCATTCACGTTTGCCTTACCAGGAGTTGCGCTTGACGCAAATGTAACGAGGATATATTCAGGATTAGCCTCTACGCCTTCTTCGTAAACGAAATCAACTTCATATTCTGTCCATTTGTCTGTTACTGCAATAGACTTTGATGCCGTTGCGACCTTTGTTGCTGTGATAGGATTCTTTGCTGATACAGGATCCTGATAGTAACCATTTGTTAAGAGGTGAACAGCTATGCTGGCATTATATTGGCATGAACCCTTCATCCAAACCTTAAGTGACTTTGGACGACTTGTAAACTTCATTGCCTGATCTTCGCGTTCGTAGTTGATGTAATTGTAGTTACCGCTTGCATCAGTAGCTGACGTGCTACCCATGTTTACACAACCATTAGTAAGGTTACCCTGAGCTGTTGCTAATGTGACCATTCCCATCTTGACTTCACGGGAATTGATAACAGCACTGTATTGACCTGTTGTACCAGGACGAACGTCTGTACTCTTTGCAAGTTGTATGTATCCTGCCATGCTCTTCAATTTACCCGTACCATCAAGGAACGAACTCCACATAACAGGTTCTTCACCTGTTCTGCCGCTATAGCTTACTGATTCCCATTGCTCGAAATCACTGTTTGCGAGCTGCTCTTGTGCGTTTGCTGACATTGTTGCCAGACAAACGGCAATGATTGAAAATACCTTTTTCATAATTTTATTGAGTTTTATTTTATTTTGCTTGTTTAGTATTGAAGTTTACGTGAATAATCTGTCCGATGGATTCCTGCATGTCAATGTTAATATTGATATCCATTACACCATCCTTCATTGTTCCTTTCAGTTCGATAGGAATCAGTGGAAGCATTGGACCAAGCCAGAATTCTACCGGTTCACCATTTACAAGAACACCAGCATCACCATCAACAATCTGAGTGTCCTTGTTGTAGGTCATCTCAATGGAACCATCTGGAAGTTCTTTCAGTTCTACATCCTTCAACTTAACAGTGCCTACAGCCATAGGACTCTCTTCATCCTGGAGAAT
>JAGHTW010000183.1 GCA_018065145.1 Candidatus Prevotella equi | reverse complement strand
AGGCTCAGCAAACTTAAACAACCAATAAAAGAATTGAGTTGTTTATATGGTGTTTTAGCGAATGAATAGCATCTCACGATACTTAGGCAGTGTCCATACCTCATCGTCAACCTTTGTCTCGAGCTTGTCAATCTCATAACGGATCTTGTCCATGAGTGGCTCAACGGTGTCGTGGTATGCGATAGCCTTTTCACGCTCAGACTCAATCTTGTTGGCAACCTTACGTGCATCAATGAGTGCCTGTACGCCTTCCTCGATAGCCTTCACACGCTGAGAGATTTCAGAGATGAGGGCGAGGTTGCTGCCTGCTACTGCATAGAGCTCTTCTGTTGGGAAGATAGCCTTCAGCGCTGCTACGTTCTGAGCGAGCTTTGTCTGGTATGACATTACCTGAGGGATGATGTGGTTGATTGAGAGGTCGCCGAATACGCGTGCCTCAATCTGTATCTTCTTGGTGTATGTCTCCCACTTGATTTCGTTACGTGCCTCAAGTTCCTTCTCGCTCATGATGTTGAGTGACTCGAACATGTCGATAGAGCTCTTGTCGAGGTAGCGGTCGAAGATGATTGGGCAAGACTTCTCTACGTCGAGACCGCGCTTTGCTGCCTCTACTACCCATTCGTCAGAGTAGCCGTTGCCGTCGAAGCGGATTGCCTTACAGGTCTTGATGTCGTCGCGGAGTACGCTGAGGATAGCAGCGTGCTTGTCCTTGCCTGACTCGATGAGTGCGTCAACGCGCTTCTTGAAGTCAACGAGCGCTTCTGCTACGGCTGCGTTGAGGGTGATCATTGCTGATGCACAGTTTGCCTCAGAACCTACAGCACGGAACTCGAAACGGTTACCTGTGAAGGCGAATGGTGAGGTACGGTTACGGTCGGTGTTATCGATGAGAAGCTCTGGGATTGATGGGATGTCGAGCTTGAGACCTGCCTTGCCTGCGATAGAGATGGTGTCGTCATCGCTGTTCTCCAGGTGGTCGAGAATCTCTGTGAGCTGACGACCGAGGAATGAAGAAACGATTGCTGGAGGTGCCTCGTTAGCGCCAAGACGGTGTGCGTTGGTGGCTGACATGATAGAAGCCTTGAGCAGACCGTTGTGCTTATATACACCCATGAGTGTCTCAACAACGAAGGTGATGAAGCGGAGGTTGCCTTCCTCATCCTTTGCAGGACCGTGAAGCAGGATGCCTGTGTCGGTAGAGAGTGACCAGTTGTTGTGCTTACCTGAACCGTTGACGCCGTCGAATGGCTTTTCGTGGAGCAGGCAACGGAAGCCGTGCTTGCGTGCTACCTTCTTCATGAGTGCCATGATGAGCATGTTGTGGTCAACAGCGAGGTTTGTCTCCTCGAAGATAGGTGCGAGCTCGAACTGGTTTGGTGCTACCTCGTTGTGGCGTGTCTTACATGGGATGCCAAGCTCGAGAGCCTGAATCTCCAAGTCCTTCATGAAGGCTGCTACACGCTCTGGGATAGAACCGAAGTAGTGGTCGTCCATCTGCTGGTCCTTTGCAGAAGAGTGACCCATGAGGGTACGGCCTGTAAGGAGAAGGTCTGGACGTGCTGAGTAAAGACCCTCGTCAACGAGGAAGTATTCCTGCTCCCAACCGAGGTTAGAGATTACCTTCTTTACTTCTGGGTTGAAGTACTGAACAACTGCTGTTGCTGCTTCGTTGACAGCGCGCAGTGCCTTGAGCAGTGGTGTCTTATAGTCGAGAGCCTCACCTGTGTAAGAGATGAAGACGGTAGGAATCATCAGTGTGTCACCGATTACGAATACTGGTGATGTAGGATCCCATGCAGAGTAACCGCGTGCCTCGAATGTAGAACGGATACCGCCTGATGGGAATGAAGATGCGTCAGGCTCCTGCTGTACGAGTGACTTGCCTTCGAACTCCTCTATCATGCCGCCCTTCCAGTCGTGCTCTACGAAGCCGTCGTGCTTCTCGGCTGTGGTGTCTGTAAGAGGCTGGAACCAGTGAGTACAGTGTGTTGCACCGAGCTCCATAGCCCACTTCTTCATGCCTTCTGCTACTTTGTCTGCAGTAGCGCGGTCGAGTGGTGCGCCGTTGTCGATAACGTCAAGCATCTTGTCGTAAACCTTCTTTGGAAGGTACTTGAACATCTTCTGCTTGTTGAAGACGTACTTACCGAAAAACTCTGATGGGCGCTCAGCTGGTGCTGGTACCTCAAGTGGCTGCTTCTTAAAAGCTTCGCCAACTACCTGGAATCTTAAGTTTGCCATATTTATTAATCGTTTAAAGTATTTTTGCTATGTTGAAAATGCAAAGTTAGTGTTTTTTTTGAATATAAACAAATTTTCGGTTGTTTATTATGGTTCGAGAGTGAAACCGGCTACGAAGTAACCCTTCTTTGTGCTTGGGTTGCAGCTGCCTTCAATGAAGAGAGGAATGTCCCATTTCTTGCATACAGGGATTGCCTTTGTGGCGCGAAGTGAGATGTTTGTCACTGCAAAACCGTTTGCTTCAGAATAGAAGCTCGTTGCGTAAGGAACGGCGCCTACTGTTGCCAGCCAGTCGCATGTGACAAGCTTGAATGGTGCTGATACCTCTACGTAAGAAGAATATGCGCGCTTGCCACTCTTGTTTACACCGTCTGCACCGGCGAAGTTGGTGTACCACTGTATTGCAACAGGGCCGAAGTCGTAGCCAACGTTTGCTTCCCATACGTGTGAAGAGAGGCCGTTGCGGTATTCAAAATACTTGTTTGCAGAACCTCTTGTGGAGAAGTAGTAGTCGGTGATGCCTATGTTGAAACCGTGTGTGGTGTATGCCAGTGTGAGGTCAAACTCCTTTGCGTCGTCCTTGTTAAGGAAGCTGAAGCTGCTCCACATGCCAAGAGAGAGTCCCTTGTATTCGATGCTTGCGCTTGGCTGTACTGATGCGTCTCCTAAAGCCTGGCCACGCCAGATGTAGCGTGAAACTACGTCCATACCTACATTGCCTGTCAATTTGTCTTGTGCGAATGCACTGATGCTCATCATGCAAAGCATTGCGAGAGCTGTTACCTTGAAATTTTTCATAATCTTTTTCCTTTCTATTATGTTAATGTAGTTGTGTATCTTTACTATCCGCTATGAACTATGCATTATGCACTATGAACTATGCACTATGCACTATGAGTGCAACCACTCGTTGATGCGGCGCATTGCCTCCTTGCAGTCTTCGCGTTCTCCGAATGCGGTGAAGCGAACGTAGCCTTCTCCTGATGGACCGAAACCAACACCTGGCGTACATACGATGCTTGCTCCGTAGAGAAGCTGCTCGAAGAACTTCCATGATGTGGTGCCTTTCGGTGTCTTTACCCATAGGTATGGAGCGTTCTTGCCTCCGAATACTTCAAATCCCATGCGTGTCAGGGCGTCGTACATGATGGAAGCGTTCTCCATGTAGTAGTCTATGACTTCCTTTGTCTGTGCCTTTCCTTCTGGAGTGTAGATGGCTTCGGCAGCACGCTGTGAGATGTATGAGGTGCCATTGAACTTTGTTGACTGTCGTCTATCCCAAAGGTGGTTCAACTCTATTCGCTGTGTTCCGTCCAAAGTGCTTGCGGTCAGTTCCTTAGGGATGATGGTATAGCCGCATCGTATGCCGGTGAAACCTGCTGTCTTTGAATAAGAACGGAACTCGATGGCGCATTTGCGTGCTCCCTTTATCTCGTAGATAGAGTGTGGTATGTTGTCCTCTCTTATGAATGCCTCGTATGCTGCATCGTAAAGGATGAGTGTGTCGTTCTTCAATGCGTAGTTGACCCATTTGCGAAGCTCGTCCTTTGTAAGGACCGTACCCGTTGGGTTGTTTGGGTAACAGAGGTAGATCATATCCACACGGTGATCTGGTATCTGTGGTATGAAACCGTTCTCGGCAGTGCAAGGCATATAGTTGACGTTACTCCATTTGCCATTCTCGCAAACACCTGCACGACCGCACATTACGTTAGAGTCGATGTAAACAGGATAAACAGGGTCTGTCATGCCGATGGAATTGTCCCAGCGTACTATGTCGCCAATGTTTCCTGTGTCAGACTTGGCACCGTCATTGATGAAAACCTCGTTAGGGTCGAGATGAATGCCACGTGGTAGGTAATCGTTCTTTATTATAGCCTCGCGGAGGAAGTCGTATCCTCGTTCAGGACCATAACCACGAAAAGTGGCTTTTGTTGCCATCTCGTCAACGGCTTTGTGCATTGCTTCAATCACGGCAGGTACCAAAGGACGTGTAACGTCGCCGATGCCGAGACTGATAACCTTTGCCTTTGGGTGTGATACCTTGTAGGCGTTTACCTTCTTTGCTATGTCAACAAATAGGTAGTTGTTGGATAATTTCAGATAATGTTCATTTACTAATGCCATGTTTTTGATCCTTTATAGTCGTTAAGTTTGCTCTTTTCTAATTGGGAATTGAAAATTGGTAATTGAAAATTAGCTGGTGCCGCATAATTTCCCATTCCCCATTTTTCATTTGTTAATTTGGGAGTGCAATCTCTCCTTCGAAGGAGATGGCTGCAGGTCCTGTCATCATAATGTGGTTTGTGTTGTTGTCCCACTCTATATTCAGTGTTCCTCCATCCATCTGGATGTCGCTTTTGTTCTCTCTTCTGCCTGTCAGCTTTGCTGCTACTGCTGTTGCGCAGGCGCCAGTGCCACAGGCGAGTGTTATGCCGCTTCCTCTTTCCCATACCCTCATGCGGATGGTTCCGTCAGGCAGGACTTGCGCAAATTCTATGTTGCAGCGCTGTGGGAAGATACTGTGATGTTCCAGCAGTGGTCCGTAGGTGTCAACGGGGAACTGTTCTACGTCTTCGTTAAGGAAGATTACGAAATGTGGGTTGCCCATTGATACGAAGGTGCCAGCGAATGGTCGTCCCTGAATCGTTACCTCGTAGTTTGTTGCCTGGCCTCCATGAATGCCGAACTGCGCTGGCTGTTTGAGTATTGGCTCGCCCATATCTACCGTGACACTCTCGACTTCGTTTGTGTCGTTGACGTGAAGGTTGAGGATCTTGATGCCGGATAACGTTTGAAGACGTATTGGATTCTTGTCTGTCAGTCCTTTGTCATGAAGGTATTTGGCTACGCATCGTGTGCCATTGCCGCACATCATTGCTTCGGAACCGTCGTTGTTGAATATCCTCATTGAGAAATCTGCATCGGCCTCTGTTGCCTTTCCTATAAGGATAAGACCGTCGGAGCCTACTCCAAAGTGAAACTTGCTCCACTCTATTGATGCTTTCGCCGGGTCTGGTATATTATATAATAAGGTATTAACATATATATAATCGTTGCCTGCGCCGTGCATCTTTGTAAACTTGATGGTCTGTTTCATTGTCATTTTGTTTTATTTCTGGTGCAAAGTTACGACTTTTTGTCGGAAAAACAATAAAAATACTATCACTTTAACACAAAATATTACACAAAGTTTCAAATTGAAAGCAAAACGGCAATAATTCGAGCAATTATTAAGCAATAATGCGTTGTATGCTTACAATTTTTAAGTCGTAGCAAAATTATAATATCAAAACGATACTATTATGCTTAAAAATCTGACAAAATGTATTAATTTTGCACTCGAAAACAAACAAAGTGTAATCAAATCGCTTTTGTTTGGTATCACAAAAGGAATGATTATAATATGAAACCCGCATACGGGTACAGATAACAACAACACAAACACAAATGATTCCGCCCATGGAGGCGATGGTATTAATTAAAAGAGGTTAAGAGTATGAAAAAGATTGAAGCTATCATCCGCAAGACAAAGTTCGAGGATGTGAAGGAAGCTCTGTTAGGCTCAGACATTGACTGGTTTGAGTATCACGATGTTCACGGCATCGGTCAGAGTCGTCAGGAGCGCGTTTACCGTGGAGTACAGTATTCAACAGACGTGATAGAGCGTGTTGCAATCACCATTATCTGTCGTGAGCAGTTTGTTGAACCAACAATAAAAGTCGTCATGGATGTGGCTCACACGGGTAAGATCGGTGACGGTCGTATCTTCCTCAGTGATGTAATAGACTGTTACTCTATCCGTACAGGCGATCACGGCGACACCGTATTGGCAGACAAGAAGTAAGAAATCAGGAGACAACAACACAAACACAAATAAGGAAAGGAAATAGATTATGTTAGATATGATGACAGCAATGCCTCTTGCCGCGATGGCTGAAGAAGCAAAAGACTATGTTAACGGTCTTGATACCCTTTGGGTACTGTTAGGAGCGATGCTCGTGTTCTGGATGCAGCCAGGCTTTGCACTCGTTGAGGCGGGCATGACACGTGCTAAGAATACAGCAAACATCCTTATGAAGAACTTCTGCGACTTCATGTGCGGTTCTGTTCTTTACTGGATTATAGGTTTCTCTATTATGTATGGTGCCGATCAGGGACTCTTGGGATGGAGCGGTTTTGGTTTCATTGGTGAGGATTCAAACATTCCTGCGGAGTGTACTTTCATATTCCAGACCGTCTTCTGTGCAACAGCAGCGACTATCGTGTCAGGTGCTATGGCTGAGCGTACAAAGTTCTCTATGTACTTCGTTTACTCTATGCTCATCTCTGCCTTCGTATATCCAATAGAAGGTCACTGGTCATGGGGTGGCGGTTGGCTCAGCGAGATGGGCTTCCATGATTTCGCAGGTTCAACAGTAGTACACCTTTGTGGTGGTGCACTTGCGTTGGCTGGCGCTATCGTTCTCGGACCACGTATCGGTAAGTATGGCAAGGACGGAAAATCACGCGCTATCCCTGGTCACAACCTCGCACTCTGTGCACTCGGCGTATTCTGCCTTTGGGTAGGTTGGTTCGGCTTTAACCCTTGTTCTACCGTTGCAGCAACAGGTTATGACAATGCAGTGAGCATGGCACATGTCTTCGTGACAACCAACATGGCAGCATGTACTGGTGGTATCGCAGCACTCATCTATACATGGATTTTCGATGGCAAGCCATCACTCTCTATGGTATGTAACGGTGTTCTTGCCGGACTTGTAGGTATCACAGCCGGTTGTGACTGTGTAAGCATCGGTGCAGCAGCAATCATAGGATTCGTTGTTTCTATCGTGATGTGTCTCTCTGTAGCATTCATTGATAAGGTTTGTAAGATTGACGACCCTGTTGGTGCTGTTTCTGTTCATGGCGTTGGCGGTATCCTCGGTACTATCCTCACTGGCGTGTTCTGCGACTCTGCCATTGACGGTGTAGAATGTACGGTCGGCGTACAGACACTTGGCGCTGTTGTAGTAGCACTCTTTGCATTCGCTGTTGGTATGGTGATATTCCTTGGTATCAAATATACTCACGGACTCCGTTGCGACCGCATCATTGAGGAAGAAGGCCTTGATATCTACGAGCACGGTGAGACTTGTTATAACTAATTAATACGCATATAATCGGAAGTTATGCTTTCGCAATGCGGGAGCATAGCTTTCGAAATATATAAAAATGATAATTTTCTGAGAATTAACGCAAACTTAAACAATAACCAATTAGAAAGGAAATAATATTATGTGTGGAATAGCATGTATTTTGAACATTCAGGAGCAGACAAAAGATCTGCGTAAGAAGGCACTTGAGATGAGTAAGAAGATCCGTCATCGCGGACCGGACTGGAGTGGTATCTATGTTGGTGGCAGTGCCATCCTTGCTCATGAGCGCCTGAGTATTGTTGACCCGGAGTCAGGTCAGCAGCCATTGTTCTCGCCAGACAGGAAGATGGTTCTGGCTGTCAATGGTGAAATTTACAATCATCGTGAGATACGCAAGTGGTACGAGGGCAGATACGAGTTCCAGACGGGCTCTGACTGTGAGGTTATCCTTGCGCTTTATCGTGACTGGAAGAAGACACATCCAGTACCTCCATGCGAGGGCGGTGACTTGGCAGAATGGGAGAAGAACAGTGTTTCTTGGATTTTTGAGAAACTGAACGGTATCTTTGCCTTCTGTCTCTACGATGAGGAAGATGATTGTTACCTCGTAGGTCGTGACCCTATCGGTGTCATACCTCTTTATATAGGTTATGATCATGCTGACGGCAAGGTGTATGTAGCATCAGAGCTGAAGGCGCTTGAGGGTTACTGCGATTCTTATGAGCCATTCCTTCCAGGACATTATTTCTATGGTTCTACGAAGGCATGCATGGAACGTGAGGACAAGAAGCCTGTAATGAGAAAATGGTACACCCGAGAGTGGATGGAGAAGATGCCTGGTGCATGTCAGAAGAATGACATCAAGGAGATTGCTTCGCTGTCATACAAGCAGGCTGTAGCAGCCGTACACGATGGTCTTGAAGCAGCCGTTAAGCGTCAGCTGATGTGTGACGTGCCTTACGGCGTACTCCTCTCAGGTGGTCTTGACTCAAGTGTCACATCAGCAATAGCCAAGAAGTTCTCTGCAAACCGTATCGAGGCAGAGGGTGACGAGAAGGCTTGGTGGCCACGTCTGCACTCTTTCGCTGTAGGTTTGAAGGGTGCGCCTGACCTTGCCAAGGCAAAGGTGGTGGCTGATTATATCGGCACCGTGCATCATGAAATCAACTATACCATCCAGGAGGGTCTCGATGCCATCCGCGATGTTATCTATTATATTGAGACTTACGACGTGACGACAGTTCGTGCGTCAACACCTATGTATCTCCTTGCACGTGTTATCAAGTCTATGGGTATCAAGATGGTGCTCTCTGGCGAGGGTGCTGACGAGGTATTCGGTGGTTATCTCTACTTCCATAAGGCTCCTGATGCAAAGGAGTTCCACGAGGAGACCGTTCGTAAGCTCGGCAAGCTGCATCTCTATGACTGTCTGCGTGCAAA
>JAGHTW010000133.1 GCA_018065145.1 Candidatus Prevotella equi | reverse complement strand
GCTCACTACTACACCACGGGCGACATACAGGAGTGTGCTGACTTCGTTGGCGACTCACTGGCATTGGCACGTAAGGCGGCACAGACGGATGCTGACATCATAGTGATGTGCGGAGTGCACTTCATGGCTGAGACATGTAAGCTGCTCTCGCCTGAGAAGAAGGTACTGGCACCAGACCTGGAAGCGGGTTGTTCACTGGCAGACTCTTGCGATGCGAAGGACCTGGCTGCATGGAAGGCCGAGCACCCTGATTATATGATTGTGCAGTATGTGAATACTACCGCAGCAACAAAGGCTCTGACGGACGTTGTGGTGACTTCGGGTAATGCGAAGAAAGTGGTTGACCAGTTGCCTCAGGATGCCAAGATTCTCTTTGGTCCTGACTACAACCTTGGTTCATATATCAACAGCGTGACGGGCAGAAAGATGGAACTGTGGAATGGTGGTTGCCACGTTCACGAACGTTTCTCCGTCGATGCCATAGCAAAGCTGAAGACAGAACATCCTGAGGCTGCTGTCATGGCACACCTGGAGTGTAAGGCTCCTGTTCTCGCTATGGCTGACATCAAGGGTTCTACGGCTGACATGCTGAAATATGCGCAGAATAACCCTCCACAGACATATATCGTTGCAACAGAGTCGGGCATCATGCACGAACTGCAGAAGACTTGTCCTGACTGCACCTTCATCCCTGTACCACCAGAGATGAGCGAGGGCAGCATCGGTTGCCAGTGCAACGAATGTCAGTACATGAAGCTGAACACACTGGAAAAGCTTCGCGACTGCTTGAAGAACGAAACACCTGTCGTGGACGTTGACCCTGCAATAGCAAAGGATGCGGTGAAACCAATTAACAAAATGCTGGAGCTTAGTTAATGCATAATTCATAATGCATAATTCATAATTAAAAAGACAATGGAACAGACACTTTTAATATACAACACTCTCACAAGAAAGAAGGAAGCCTTCAAGTCTATCAACCCTGGTCACGTAGGAATGTACGTCTGCGGACCAACGGTTTACGGCGATGCACACTTAGGACATGCACGCCCTGCTATCACATTCGATATCCTTTTCCGTTACCTTCAGCACCTCGGATATAAGGTTCGCTACGTAAGAAACATCACCGACGTAGGCCACTTGGAGCACGATGCTGATGAGGGCGAGGACAAGATTGCAAAGAAGGCACGACTGGAACAGTTGGAGCCTATGGAGATAGCACAGTACTATACACGCCGCTTCAACTCTGCAATGGAGAAGTTGAACGTGCTTCCTCCTTCTATTGAGCCACACGCTACGGGTCATATCATCGAGCAGCAGCAACTGGTACAGGAGATTCTGGATAATGGATATGCTTATATCAGCAACGGTTCCGTATATTTCGACATTGAGAAATACAACCAGGACTATAAGTACGGCATCCTCTCCGGACGCTCTCTTGAGAATATCAAGGACGCATCACGCGACACCCTCGCCGGTATTGGCGAGAAGAAGAATCAGGCGGACTTCGCTCTTTGGAAGAAGGCGCAGCCAGAACACATCATGCGCTGGCCATCACCATGGTCTGACGGTTTCCCAGGATGGCACTGTGAGTGCACCGCTATGGGCAGAAAGTACCTCGGTGAGGAGTTCGACATTCACGGAGGTGGCATGGATCTCGTCTTCCCACACCACGAATGTGAGATAGCTCAGGCACAGGCATCAATGGGACATCAGGCTGTGCGCTACTGGATGCACAACAATATGATTACCATCAATGGTCAGAAGATGGGTAAGTCATACAACAACTTCATCACTCTTGACCAGTTCTTCAAGGGCGAACACGAGCTGTTGACAAAGGCTTTCGCACCTATGACAATACGTTTCTTCATCCTCTCGGCACATTATCGCGGCACTGTTGACTTCTCTTCAGAGGCATTGGAAGCAGCGGAGAAGGGCTTTGCACGACTGATGCAGGGACTGAAGGACCTGAAGCGCATACAGACAGCAAAGGGCAGCGCACCAGAGGTAACGAAGTTCGTAGGCGAACTGGAAGGAAAACTCTATGATGCCATGAACGATGACTTGCAGACGCCTGTCGTTATCAGCCTGTTATTTGAGGCGTGCCATCAGGTGAACCTGCTGGTAGATCGCAAGGCAAAGATAAGCGCAGCAGACTTGGAAACGCTTTCTAAGGTAATGCGCACATGGATAGAGGATATTCTCGGACTTACCAATGCTTCTTCTGGCAGCAACAGCGAGAAGGACAAGGCACTGGACAAGGTGATGCAGATGGTTCTTGACATGCGCGCCAAGGCAAAGGAAGAGAAAGACTGGGCTACCAGCGACAAGATACGCGACGAACTCGCTGCTGCTGGCATCATAGTAAAGGATACTCCTGACGGCGCCGTTTGGGAAGTGTAATTTTACAAATTGAAAATTGAAAATTGAGAATTAAAAATTAGAAACTTTCCATTTTCCATTTTCAATTTTCAATTCGTTCAAAGTGCTGATAATCCTTTAAGCTTTTCCATGCTCCGCCCCATACGAAGCCATGCTTAAGGAACAAGCGATGACAGATATCGCCTCGACGTATTATAACATCCTTCACGTTACCCAACGTGGAGGATGTTCTGTTATAAGCATACGCCTTTCCATTAATGGGCGATACCTTTCCTTTTTTATTTATATAAGGATTGTAACGTGGGTTTATATCCACGGCAAGACCACGACCATGCAACGATACACGGGTGCGGCTGCCTGTCATAAAGCGGAAATTGAAACAAGAGGTATTGTTGGCCGACATGCTACGCTCGTCATCAGCATCATAATCATCAATGAGTACCATGCGCTCTATGCGATAGCCCGACTCATACAACGCCCTGAAGATATCTATCAGCGCAGCAGCAATAGTGCGGTGGCATACCATCTCGCCCACCTGAGTGTCACCATTCATGTTGCAATGCAGCAAACGAAGATAACGAAGGTCGGAACGCTTCGTCGTACAACCCTTGGCAAAGGACTTTCCCTGCATCCTGCGAAAGACATCATCGGGTATCTCCTGCTGAGTAAAGAAGCCTTTATGTGACGCACCAGAAGGAAGTACCGTACCAGCCTTTTGCGCCCAAGACACTGTGGCAGCAAGGCATAAGAACAATATTATCGCTATCTTTTTCATGCCACAAAAGTAATAAAAACATTTTATTCCTCAAAATATATTTGGCAGTTTCATTTCTTTTGTGTAACTTTGCACAATTACCCCAACCGCATTCGAAGAGAAAAAGAAATATGACAAACAATAACATAATGGAAACGTACGAGATAATGGCGCCTGTAGGCTCACGCGAGTCTCTTGCTGCCGCTATCAATGCAGGTGCAGACAGCATTTACTTTGGTATAGAAAAACTGAACATGCGCGCTCATTCTGCATCTACCTTCACCATAAATGACCTGAAGGAGATAGCAGCACTGACGGCAGAGCATGGCATCAAATCATATCTCACCGTCAACACCATAATATATGATGAGGACATAGAGCAGATGCACGAGATTATCGACGCAGCAAAAGAGGCGAATATCTCTGCCGTCATTGCCAGCGACGTGTCTGTAATGACATACTGCCGCAGCGTTGGACAAGAGGTGCATCTATCCACGCAGCTCAACATCTCCAACATCGAGGCACTACGTTTCTATGCGCAGTTTGCTGACGTGGTGGTATTGGCGCGTGAGCTGCACATGGACCAAGTGAAAGCGATACACGAACAGGCAGTAAAGGAGAACATCTGCGGACCATCGGGCAATCCTATCCGCATTGAGATGTTCTGTCATGGCGCACTGTGCATGGCGATATCTGGTAAGTGTTACCTGTCACTGCATAACGCCAACCGTTCCGCTAATCGCGGAGAGTGCGTACAGATATGTCGCAGAGGATATAAGGCGGAGGCGTACGAAAGCAGCGCAGTGTATAACGCCACTGACGTAGAGACCGGCAACGAGTTGCTTATAGACAACAAATATATCATGTCGCCAAAGGATCTTAAGACAATACGTTTCATTGACCGCATGATGAACGCCGGTGTACGCGTCTTTAAGATTGAGGGCCGCGCACGTGGACCGGAATATGTTGATACCGTTGTACGCTGCTATAAGGAAGCGATAGCTTTTGTAATGGAAAATGAAAAAATGAAAATGGAAAATCCTGACGGTTTCCATTCTCAATTTGAAAAGAAGTGTGACGCTTGGGATGAGCGATTGTCACGTGTCTTCAACCGTGGCTTCTGGGACGGATACTACCAAGGTCAGAAGATGGGCGAATGGAATGATTCCTACGGCAGTAAGGCAACAGAGAAGAAGGTGTATGCCGCAAAGACTATCAAGTACTTCTCGAAGATTGGCGTTGCAGAGTTCCAGGTAGAAGCCCACGAGATAAATGTTGGCGACAAGTTACTCATCACTGGTCCTACCACTGGTGCATTGTATCTTGACTGCAACGAGATACGCTACGACCTGAAGCCTGTCAACACAGCAAAGAAAGGACAGCGCATAAGCATTGCCGTACCGGATAAGGTGCGACCAAGCGACAAACTATTTATTTTAGAAAAAAACTAGAAATGCATAGGTGTCCTTAGGATAACCTATAAAAAAACATAAATACAATGACAATCAACGAACTACAAGACGAAGTAATAGAGGAATTTTCTGCCTTCGATGACTGGATGGACAAATATCAAATGCTGATAGACCTTGGCAACGAACAGGAGCCTCTTGCAGAAGAGTACAAGACAGAGCAAAACCTTATAGACGGTTGTCAGAGCCGTGTGTGGGTGCAGTGCGATAAGAAAGACGATGGCACGCTGTCATTCACCGCAGAGAGTGATGCGCTTATCGTAAAGGGTATCATCGCACTACTCATCCGCGTACTGACTGACCACACTCCAAAAGAGATTCTCGATGCCGACCTTTACTTCATTGAAGAGATAGGACTGAAGGAACATCTCTCCCCTACTCGTTCCAACGGACTACTCGCTATGGTAAAGCGTATCAAGGCATACGCACTGGCATATAGCATGTAACATCCTATCACGTCGTGCAAGCATTGCGCCGGGTCAAGATAACAAGCATTAGACATTAACACAATGGAGCTGACCACTATAGAACTACAGATACTCATCATACACACCCTCTATGACACTGAAGGCAATCAGGCAAAGAAGGTGAAGGGCATCATGGAGGAACTTACAGAAGGACCTTTCCACGATATGAATCAGTACATACTGTCATTGCGTGGAAAGAACCTGCTCGTGGCAGATGGTTACAACTGGAGAACGGACTCGTACGACTACAGTGTACCATCTTCAAGGCTCATTGAGGTTATGCTCTTCATATACGAGAAACATCCTAACGAGGTGCTGATGGTGATGGATGCTGTAGGAAAGAAGTTGCAGCCTACAGCCATTCAGAAGTTATTGTGGGAGTTTATCACCAGTGAATTCCAGAAGCTGGACATTGAGAACTTCAACGAGTACGCAATAATGGATGACACCGACGTCCTAATTCCCGTAGCTGATGATTCTCGCTTTGCTTCAATGCTGTTAATCCTCAACGATGAAAACTTCTTCGAGCTGATAGATCATACCTTCTCAAACGCCTTCAACCAAGGTTCTTTGATAAACACCTCTTCAATAAAGGCATTGATAGAAAGGCGTAGTGATGCAAGGTTCCATGACAAGCAAGAGCGTCTGATATGCCTCTGCGACCTATACGATTACGTTGCTTACGGCAATATGCCGGCAAAGCTACTTGCAATGAACAATAACCACCGCATTCTTGCTGCAATACACGAAGCATATCATGGTCACTACGATGTGGCATTGGAGCATTTCAAGAAAGCGGTATCGCTGAACAACAAGCGATCAGGTTACTACACATCATCAGCAAAGAGTTACCTTGTACTTGACATCGCCAATTTCTTCTATGTCCTCATAGGATATCTCATCACAACCGATGAGGGAAAGAAGAAGGCAGGAGCCGTAATAAAGAGCAGCGTAGAGCAAACGATGGCAGCAAAGGTGCTTTACAGCATCATCTTCAACAATGGCAACGAGAAACAACAGACAACATTGCTCTCGGAATTGGTGACGTCAAAACACGCCATAAACAATCATCTGGCGCAGCTTCTCGCACGATATATCAACAAGGAGGTAACGCGACCGCTTGAGATACAATGGCTCTTACTGAAGCATGAGATGCGAAAATACGTGCCATTGGACAAGGAAACAGAGGAACGATGTAACGCCGCCTACGGCACTCAAGGACTGCTGACAAGCATCTATCGCAAGCAAGACTGGGAAACGGCATTGGAAGAGTTATCACTACTGTCCGGCGGTGCCAAGGGAGTGGTGAAACAGAAGGAGGTGCGCATAGGTTACTTCATGCACGATATGCGTCAGAACACCGTACAGGTGCGACAGCAGTCAATGCTTAAGAACGGCACATGGGGCGCAGGCAAACAGATTTCAATATCAACGTTCCTCAATGGTGGCGTAGAAGGCATGGATGCCGATGACAAAGAGATAGCACGACAGGCACGCAGCGGTTCGTTCTATTCGTATGACTTCTCACTTGCCTATGTCCTGCCATACATGTCTGAGGAGAGTCGTTTGTACGTAGGACATTACGCACCATACGCTCTCGTTGAAGTAACGGAAGAGATGCCTTATATCACACTCGTACACGATGCCAATGGATTCCTCATCAAGAGTAACGTGCCGGAGAATAACGTTGAAAGTAAGGTCATCATAACGCACCGCGGTGCTGCAAGCATCAACTTCATACGCATGACGGACGAGCAGCGGCCGTACTATCGTCGTCTGCTTTCACTCGGACGCTTCCCTAACGAGGCAGAGGAACAGCTGAAGGCATTCCTCAATGCCATAGGCGGAAAGATAGAAGTGAACAGCGACCTCATAGATGGTGGCTCTACATTGCCACAGATTGATGGCGATACGAAGCTGATAATGCAGATGCGTCCGCAGGATAAAGAGACGTACATCGTATCTCTTTTCGTAAGACCATTGGAGAATGGCAAGATACGTTGCACGCCGGGCGAGGGCAACGAGATAATCATTGACGGAGCAGCAGACAAGCGTACTCGCGTAAAGCGCGACCTACAGAAGGAATCCGAGGCGTTCGCACACTTCTATGCTGCCATAGCAGAGCAATGCACCGACGAAGATAACGGACTCAACAACATCAACTCCACAGGCAAAGAGGTGTTCATAGAGGAACTGCTGCCCATGCTGGAGTATGCACAGCAGAACCCTGACCGCATAACATGCGAATGGCCTGAGGGCGCTCAGATGCGTATCAAGCAGCGCCACAGCACCAGCGGATGGAGCGGCGCAATAAAGAAGAACGAAAACGGATGGTTTGAGATAGAGGGAACGGTGGAACTGGACCAGGGAAAGGTTGTGACAATGGCACAGTTGCTGGACCTTATGGACCAATCGCACGGACGTTTCATAAAGCTCGGCGAAGGAGAATTCCTTGCTCTCAGCAACACGCTGCGCAAACAGTTGGACCAGCTATCGACCATCGCTTCACGAACACGCGGAAAACTGCAGATGTCGCCTTTCTCTGCTGCGCTGATTGGCACCGATACATTCGATGGCGAGCTGTTCCTGGCAGAGGATGACGAACTGAAGAAGATACGTCAGCGCATAAAGGAAGCGAGCACGTATGCACCTCATGTACCAAAAGAACTCACGGCGAAGCTGCGCGGATACCAGAAAGAGGGCTATCAGTGGATGATGCGCCTGAACAAATGGGGTGCCGGTGCGCTGTTGGCGGACGATATGGGTCTTGGTAAGACCATACAGACCATCACCTTCCTGCTCGCAAAGTCAAAGGAAGGCCCTGCTCTGGTCATAGCACCAGCGAGCGTGGCGCCAAACTGGAAGACGGAGTTTGAGAAATTCGCACCATCGCTGCGCATCACGATGCTTAACTTCGTGGGCGACCGCACCGATGCCATAGAACATGCCAAGGCGGGCGACGTGGTGGTGACGACATACGGACTGCTCCTCAGCGTGAAGGAGGACATAACAAAGAAGTATTGGAAGACAATATGCCTCGACGAGGCGCACATCATAAAGAACCGCGGCGCAAAGACTTCTGCCGTAGCTATGCAACTGCATAGCGATAACCGCATAATGCTGACGGGTACGCCAGTGCAGAACCACCTTGGTGAGCTTTGGAACCTCTTCCAGTTCGTCAATCCCGGACTGCTTGGCTCGTTTGAAGACTTCAACCGTCGTTTCATCATACCGATAGAACAGAACGAGGACAAGGAACGACAGCATGACCTTGACCGTCTGGTGAAGCCATTCATGCTGCGCCGCACCAAGGACAAGGTGGCAAAGGAACTGCCTGAGAAGGAAGAGATATACCAGCACGTGACACTATCCGAAGAGGAAATGCTCATCTATGAGGCAATGCGACAGAAGGCAGAAGCGATGCTGATGCTGGAAGGTGGCAATAAGGTGTCAATGAATACGCTGGCAGAGATAACTCGTCTGCGACAGTGTGCATGCGACACACGACTAATAGAGAAAGAGAAGGGCAGCAACGACATGCCAGGATCAAAGATTACGGCGCTCGTTGAACTCCTGCAGACGATAATAGAGAGCGACGGCCGTGCGCTTGTCTTCTCACAGTTCACGTCATACCTCGCGCTGGTGCAGAAGGCGCTGAAGGACGTAGGAATAGAGTATCTCTACATTGACGGTTCGGTGGATATAAAGACGCGTACAAAGCTTGTCAACGAGTTTCAGGAGGGCAAGACACCCGTATTCCTTATATCACTGAAGGCGGGCGGTCTTGGACTGAACCTGACGGGTGCCAACTATGTTGTACACATGGACCCATGGTGGAACCCGGCAATAGAGGCACAGGCAACGGACCGCGCCCACCGCATAGGACAGAAGCAGCACGTCACCGTATATCATCTCATCGCATCAGGTACGATAGAGGAAAAGATACAACGACTGCATGAATCAAAGAAAGCCCTTGCCGACAACATCCTCGAAGCAACAGACATCAGCCATAAGCTCACCGGCGAAGAGTTGCTGAATTTAATAAGTAATAAGTAATAAGTAAAAAGTAATAATGCTTAAGGGTTAAGGACTATATTCTTGATTTCATTTTTATTTTTAAAAATGCTCCCTTCAAATAAAATAAGGTGTAAGTCGTTTTCGACTTACACCTTATTTATATTATAATGGATAGTGGAGATTTGCATTACTTCTCTATACGATTCTCAATCTTCTTACCGAGTGTGATGTAAGCGATAGGAGCAGCAATGAAGATAGATGAGAGTGTACCGAATACTACACCGAGGATCATTGCGAATGAGAATGAACGGATAGAATCACCACCGAGGATGAAGATACAGAGCAATACGATCAATGTAGAGAGAGAGGTATTGACTGTACGAGCCAAGGTCTGGTTGATAGAAGTGTTGAATGTTGTCTGGAAGTCCCACTTTGGATGGAGCTTGAGGTTTTCACGGATACGGTCGAAGACAACCACCTTATCGTTGATAGAGTAACCAATCACTGTCAGGATAGCACCGATGAATGTCTGGTCTATCTCGAGAGAGAATGGCATCCAGCCCCAGCAGAGTGAGTAGATACCGAGCACTACAACGGTATCAACAGCCAGTGCACATGTAGAACCTACTGAGAATGCTACGTTACGGAAACGTACCATGATGTAGATGAAGATAGCTACGAGTGCGAAGAGTACGCTGATGATAGCACCGTAAGTGATGTCCTTAGCTACTGATGGACCTACCTTTGTAGAAGAGATGATAGAACCGCCCTCGCGAACGTCAGGGTTCTTGAATGCGTTGACATCTGCCTGGTTTACGAGGCCGTCCTTCTTCAGTGCGTTGTAGAGGATTGTCTCTGCCTCATCGTCAACGTTAGGATCGTTAGACTCTATCTTGTAGTTTGTAGAGATACGTATTGTCTTGTGGTCTGTACCGAGTGCGATAGCAGATGTTGTTGACTCTGGGAATGCCTTTGTCAGCACTGTGCGTACCTCCTCTGGCTCTACTGCCTTGTCGAATGTAACAACGTAGTTGCGACCACCGGTGAAGTCGATTGACTTAGAGAGACCGCGAGCAACGAAGCTGCCTATGAAGATTACGAGACATACGGCAACGAGTGTGAAGGTCTTCTTGTAGAGTGACATGAACTTAACGTCTGTGTTCTGCAAGAGGTTCTTAGAGAAGCGTGTTGTGAAGTTCTGCTTCAGCCACTTGTCCTTAGCGAGACGGTTCTCGTAAACGAGACGTGTGAGGAACACTGCGGTGAAGAATGAACAGATGATACCGATGATCCATGTTGTAGCGAAGCCACGGATAGGACCTGTACCGAATACATAGAGGATTACACCAGTAATGATAGAGGTGAGGTTAGAGTCGAAGATAGCAGAGAAAGCGTTGCTGTAACCAGCAGCGAGTGCCTGCTTCAGACCGAGACCACCCTTGAGCTCTTCCTTGATACGCTCGTAGATAAGCACGTTGGCGTCAACGGCAGTACCGAGTGAGAGTACCATACCAGCGATACCTGACATTGTCAGCGCTGCCTGGAAAGAGGTAAGGATACCGAGTGTGAAGAAGAGGTTTACAACGAGTGCGAGGTTAGCCATCATACCTGGGATGAGGTCGTACATGAGAACCATGTAAATCATCAGCAGTATGAAAGCGATAATCATAGAGTTGATACCCTGCTGGATAGACTGTGCACCGAGTGTAGGACCAACAACCTCTTCCTGTACGATACGTGCAGGTGCTGGCATACGACCAGACTTCAAGGTGTTAGCGAGGTCCTTGGTATCTTCGATGGTGAAGTTACCAGAGATCTGTGAGTTACCTCCGCTGATTTCACCGTTTACGCGTGGTGCTGAGTAAACAACGCCATCAAGAACGATAGCGATAGCCTTGCCTACGTTCTGCTTTGTGAGCTGAGCCCAAAGGCGTGAACCCTCATTGTTCATTGACATTGAAACACATGGGCGACCGAAGTTATCGAACTCGTCCTTAGCGTCAACGACAACGTCACCCTCCAATGGTGCGCGACCGTTGGTAGATGTTACCTTCAGTGCGTGGAGCTCGTAGATTGTCTTGTTACCCTCGATGAGGTCTGTTGGCTTAGCACTCCACAGGAGCTTTACGTCAGAAGGGATAATCTTCTTTGCCTCGTCGCTGTTGATTGCAGCATTGATTTCTGCTGTATCGCGAACGTTAGCATAACCAACAGTAGAGAGTGACTGGCCCTGTACAGGCTGGAAGATAGCGAAGAGAGGGTGCTGCTTCTTTGCCTTTGCAATCTCAGCATCGGTGTTCTTGCTTGCTTCCTTAGCAGCTGTAGCACCCTTGTCATCGTTAGACTTGAGAGTGAACTTTGTTGCTGCCTCTTCCTTCTTGGCTGTATCAGCTACCTCTGCTACGTCAGCAGCAGGTGCCTCTGCCTTTGCTGTGTCAGCCTCTTCCTTTACGCCTGAAGCGATGTTAGCAAGACGTGTGTCGAGCTGTGAGAGGTAAGGCATGATCTCCTGAGCGTTGTATGTCTCCCAGAACTCAAGGTTTGCAGAACCCTGGAGAAGTTTACGAACTCGTTCTGGCTCCTTGACACCAGGCATCTCTACCATCAAGCGGCCTTCCTGACCTTCGAGCTTCTGGATGTTTGGCTGTACTACGCCGAACTTGTCGATACGGTTACGAACAACGTTGTAAGAGTTATCGATAGCCGACTGAACCTCAGCACGGAGAGCAGCTTCAACCTCTTTGTCGGTGCTCTGTGTGCTCACCTTGCCCTTAAGCTGCTGTGTAGCGAAGATCTCAGCAAGTCTGTGACCTGGAGCATTCTTCTTGTAAGCTTCGATGAAGAGTGAGATGAAATCACTCTGACTTGTTTCCTCAATCTTCTTTGCTTCCTGCATTGACTTTACGAAAGCAGCATCAGTCTTGTGGTCTGCGAGTACTTCAACTACGTCAGGCACACTGATTTCGAGGATTACGTTCATACCGCCCTTAAGGTCGAGACAGAGTCCGATCTGTGTTTCAAGGCACTCCTGATAAG
>JAGHTW010000190.1 GCA_018065145.1 Candidatus Prevotella equi | reverse complement strand
TCGCCCGGCTTCATATACGCCTCAGTGAACGATGAAGCGACAAGGTTCATGCTCTCTGTCGTGCCGCGTGTGAAGATAATCTCGCGTATGCTCTTGGCATTGATGAATCCTCGTACCTTCTCACGCGCCGCTTCATGCAAGTCCGTTGCCTGCTGTGACAGGTAATGCACGCCGCGGTGCACGTTGGCATTGACGTTAAGGTACTCCTCGCGCATGGCGTCAAGCACGCAGAGCGGCTTTTGTGTCGTCGCACCGTTGTCCAGATACACCAGAGCGTATTTGTCGTAAATCTTACGGGAAAGTATTGGGAAATCTTCTCTATTCATTGTCTTATATACTGGGTGTTGCGGCAAAAATGCCGCAAAAATGAATATCGTAAATTACTAAAACATAGCGATTATGCACTATGAACTATGCACTATGAACTATGCACTATGAACTATGCACTATGAACTATGCACTATGCACTATGCACTATTTACAAATCTTACAACTGCCGCAGCGTTCCTCTTTGCTCAGGCGCTTATCCACGAGGATGTGCAGGCGGTCGCGGAACGACTCCCACTTCATCTCGTCTATCACCTGTGATATAAACGCGTTCTTCAGTAATGTGCGTGCCTCTTCCAGTGGTATGCCGCGCTGCTGCATGTAGAATAGCGCCGCTTCATCCATCACGCCTACTGTAGAACCGTGCGCACACTTCACGTCATCGGCATATATCTCCAGCATAGGCTGTGTGTAGATACGCGCCTCTTCCGATGCACACATATTATTATTCGTCTCGTGAGAGATTGTCTGCTGTGCCCCTTCGCGCACCAATATACGTCCGGCAAAGGCGCCCACCGCCTGGTCGTCAGCCACATATTTATACAATTCGTTGCTCACGCACTGTGGCACCTGGTGATCTATCAGCGTGTTTACATCCACATGCTGCTTGCGGTCAGCTATCACGGCGCCGTTGAGTGTCACCTCAGAACACTCGCCCTGCAGATACACGTCAATACCGTTGCGTGTCACGCCATTGCTCAGCGTCACGCCGTTATGTCGTATGTTAGCGTTGCGTCCCACCTGGATGTACAGATTACTGTAGCGGTGACACTTCTCTGTCGTCTCCTCCATCTCATACATATCCAGCTGAGCACCATCCTTCGCCACCACCTCTATCACCTGTGATGTAAGATACGAAGACCCGCCGTTAGCGTGATCCACAAAGAATATCGTTGCCTCCGCAAGCTCCTCCATGATGATAAGCACGCGTCGCACCACCATCGTGTCCTGTTCGCCGTTCAGCGTGTTCTCAATGCGGATAGGTTGCTTAGCCTTCTCTCCCTTAGGAACGTAGATAACGACAGCGTCGTGTGCAAGAGCAGTATTCAAGAGTGTAAGGGAATCAACTTCCTCCCTCAAAGGGAGGGACGGGTTGGGTCTATTTACTTTGTTGTAGTAAGGTGAAACGTCAATCGGTGCATCCTTTATGGCATACACATACGGAACGTCCTTAATCGTCAGCGGAGCGAGGCTCAGTCCGTAGTTAGGTGCAAACGATGCCGCCACGTCGGTATAGCGGTATCGCTCCACCGACTTATCAGGGAATCCCTGTTGTGCAAACAACGCCATCGTCTCCTCACGCTGCGCGTTCAGCACAGGGTGTGACTGCTTCTGCAGCAGAGGCAATATCTCGTTATATAATTCAATATATTGAGTCATAATTATGAATTATGCATTATGAATTATGCATTATTTTTTATCCAATCAAATCCCTCGTCCTCAATCTTCTGTGCGAGGTCTGGTCCGCCTGTCATTACTATCTTACCGTCTATCAGCACGTGCACGATGTCAGGCTTTATGTAGTCCAGCAGTCTCTGATAGTGAGTGATGACCATTGCACTTGTCTTCTCTGTGCGCAGCTTGTTGAATCCCGTAGCCACGATACGCAGAGCATCAACGTCCAGACCAGAGTCTGTCTCGTCGAGGATGCAGAATGTAGGCTCCAGCATAGCCATCTGGAATATCTCGTTACGCTTCTTCTCGCCACCTGAGAATCCCTCGTTCACGCTACGGCTCATCAGCTTCTGGTCTATCTCCACCAGCTGACGCTTTTCCTTCATCAGTTTGATGAATTCCGCCGCTTTCATCGGCTCTTCTCCGCGAGCCTTACGACGCGCATTGACAGCAGCCTTCATGAAGTTTGTCATGCTTACGCCTGGTATCTCCACAGGCATCTGGAACGACATGAATATACCAGCGTTAGCGCGTTCATCGGCGCTCATCGCCAGCAAGTCCTGTCCGTCGAATGTGATGCTGCCCTCCGTCACTTCGTAGGCAGGATTACCCACAATGACATTACTCAGCGTTGACTTTCCGGCACCGTTAGTGCCCATCAGCGCGTGTATCTCGCCATCATTGATAGTGAGGTTCACGCCTTTCAATATTTCCTTGCCACCAACGGTAGCGTGTAAGTTCTTTATTTCTAACATGTGGTTCGAATTGAAAATTGAAAATTGAAAATTGAAAATTATGCGGGGGCTTTTATCCCACGCTGCCTTCCAGGCTGACGCTGAGGAGCTTCTGTGCTTCCACCGCAAACTCCATCGGCAGCTTCTGCAATACCTCCTTCGCATAGCCGTTTACTATCAGTCCTACGGCGTCCTCTGTCGATATGCCTCGCTGGTTACAGTACAGCAACTGTGCCTCGCTGATCTTCGACGTTGTTGCCTCGTGCTCCACCACGGCGGTGTTATTGCGGATATCCATATACGGGAACGTATGTGCACCGCACTGGCTGCCTAACAGCAGAGAGTCGCACGAAGAATAGTTTCTCGCGCCATGCGCCTTCGATGTAGCACGCACAAGACCACGATAAGAGTTCTGCGAGTGTCCGGCAGAGATACCCTTTGAGATAATCGTCGATTTGGTGTTCCTTCCCATGTGGATCATCTTCGTGCCAGTGTCCGCTTCCTGGTAGTTGTTTGTCACCGCCACGCTGTAGAACTCTGCCACGCTGTTGTCGCCGCGCAGCACACACGAAGGATACTTCCATGTTATCGCCGAACCCGTCTCCACCTGCGTCCATGACAGCTTACTGCTCTCGCCGCGCAGGTCGCCGCGCTTTGTCACGAGATTCAATACGCCGCCCTTGCCGTTCTCGTCGCCCGGGTACCAGTTCTGTACCGTAGAATACTTCACCTCCGCACGGTCCTTTACTATTATCTCCACGATAGCGGCGTGAAGCTGATTCTCGTCGCGCATAGGAGCCGTACAACCCTCAAGATAAGACACATACGAGTCGTCGTCGGCTATTATCAGCGTACGCTCAAACTGTCCCGTTCCCGCCGCGTTGATACGGAAATACGACGACAGTTCCATAGGACAGCGCACGCCCTTTGGTATATATACGAACGAACCATCAGAGAACACCGCCGAGTTAAGTGCTGCGAAGAAATTATCGCGGTACGGCACCACACTGCCCAGATACTCCTTTATCAGGTCCGGATGCTCCTTGATAGCCTCTCCGATAGACATGAAGATGATGCCCATCTCCTTCAGCTTATCCTTGTATGTCGTCTTCACCGATACCGAGTCCATGATAGCATCCACTGCCACGCCACTCAGTGCCAGACGTTCCTCAAGAGGAATGCCGAGCTTGTCGAATGTCTTCTCCAGTTCCGGGTCAATCTTTCCGTCCTCGGTGAGGTTCGCATTCTTCTTCTTCGCCATTGGGTCGGCGTAGTAAGAGATAGCCTGATAGTCTATCTCCGGTACGTTGACATGCGCCCATGTAGGCTGCTTGAGGGTTTGCCAGTATCGGAAAGCCTTCAAACGGAACTCCAGCATCCATTCCGGTTCGCCTTTTTTCTGTGATATAAGGCGCACCACATCCTCTGTGAGTCCCACAGGAATGATGTCGGTATATACATCCGTGGTGAAGCCATGCTCATACTTCTGCTCCGCCACCTGCCTTACGTATTCGTTCTTTTCTGCCATTGTCGTTTTTTCAAATTTGTGCAAAGGTACTACTTTTTTGCGACTTACGCAAATTTAATTAATAATAATGTACGCACGTGGATTATGTGAACACGAATCGCTGTAGCTGGCACAGCGGTTATTTTGTCGTTTTTTAATTAAAATTTCTTAAAATCTAACATCTTTTAACTAAGAAATTTTCAAAACGAACCTTTTGTGCACACTACCGCAGTAATTTTGCACTCAGAAATCAAAACAATTAAAATACAATACCCACTTATGAAACAGCAATTAACCCTTCAGGCAGCAAACGAGAAGTTTCTCTTCTCTGGTAACAATGTAACAATAGAGAGCGTTTACGCTACGGTATCCAATCTTTGTAGCGAGGCTCTCGACGGTGTGGCATGCTTCTACTCCCACATTCTCGGTGAGAAGATCAGCATTCCTCAGGCGTCTGCCATAGTCCAGGCGCAGGTTGCTTTCCTTGCCGTCATCCTCTTCTCCTGCGGACCTATGACACCCGCCGTCCTTTCCGTTGCGTGGTTCGTGCGAGCACTGCTCAAATGCCGCAGCGTATTCTAACAAACACCCATCATATCCATACAAAAGGCGCCTTGTGACCAACAATCACATGGCGCCTTTTTATTTTTGGGCACTGTAATCGTGCCACTTTTACGTTGTAATCGTATAACTTTTACACTGTAATCGTGCAACGATTACCCGGTAATTGTATAACGATTACAACACCCCCTTGAAACAATAGCGGAAAAATCGTGATTGAAAACGTAAAAAACACCGATGGAATGGGGAAAAATGAACGCGAATATGTTTTTTTTCTTGAACACGAAAAGCACGAAACCTACGAAACTCTATTTCCGTGTGTTTCGTGCTTTTCGTGTTCAAAATAAAAAATAAACTTTGTGTTTTTCAAATTCGTTTGTGTAAAAGTGCAATGTTTTGTTTGTTTTTTCGGATTTTTTTAGTACCTTTGCAAAGCAAAAGTGAAAATGAGGTAAAAAGATATATCCTGATGATACAAGTTTACATATTTCTTATTCCCGTAATCTGTGTGGCGTTGTGGGCGTTATACACGAAGTTTCAGCAGAAGAAGATGATAGATTTCCTTCTGCTCCTTCTTTCTTTGGTAGCCACCAGCGTCAACGTTTGCGTGGTATATCAGATGATGCTGTCCGACATCTCCGTTCCTCTGCATTTGACTCAGATGGCAGTCGGTTCCAGTGTTGTTCCACTCCTGTATCATTACTTCTCCCGTCAGGTGGGCCGACAGACCCCTAACCATGCCACCATCGTGCTGTTGTGGGTCATTGCCGCCTTCACCTTCGTTCCGCAAGTGATATTCTACGGTCCTTCGGAAACACTCCAGATACCAGCGGAAGGACTGAAGCCGTACGTAGTATATTATCTCTCCGATGGCGCTGCGGTCTTCTCCAAGAATACCGGCGACATTGCGGTCACCCTGCAGAGCATCGTCGTCTTCGTGCGTATCGTGGGACTCGTCTTCATACTTCGCCGTCATAACCTCCACCTCAACGGCAAGGTGTATTCTTTCCTCTCCTGTTGGTTTGTTACTATCGTCTTCATCGTCATGGTATCCACCATGTCACACGATGACCTGTGCAGTCCTTGGGGATCATGGTTCTACTTCACCTCTATGGCGGCGTTGGTAGTATTCATGAGCACACTCATTGCCAGGGGCTACGACCTCTGTCCTATTGAGACGGAACAAGGTGAGGTCGTTGATGACGTTGCGGTATATCTGCGACAGCAGTACAGCAGCAATGCCGCAAAACTGCGCCGTATGATGGAAGAAGAACAGCTCTTCCTCGATACCCAGTTGACGGCGGACAAGGTTATCTCCATGCTTGGTACCAACCACACATATTTCTCGCAGATGATGTCGTCGGAATGGCGAATGTCATTCTCCGAATACCTCAACAGCCTGCGTCTATCGCATGTCAGGAAACTCCTTTCCGACGACTCCCTCACCATCTCCATGGCAGCGCAGCAGAGCGGTTTTGCCGATGCGGGATATATGAGTAGGAAGTTTAAGGAAAAATACGGTGTCACGCCGTCAGAATGGCGAAAAACGCGATGAAATCGTAAAATTTAGTAATTTGTAATGGGATGGGAAAATATGCAATTGCATTATTTCTCATCCCATTGCAAATATTACATAAAGATTTGCAAATTGTCCTTATAGTATTTCTTGTAATAATATTTTTATTGCATTACCTTTGCAACCAGAAATCAAAACAACAAGA
>JAGHTW010000038.1 GCA_018065145.1 Candidatus Prevotella equi | reverse complement strand
CTCCTCGGTCTCGGTGAGGACAAGAAGTCAGTTGTAACTGGTGTTGAGATGTTCCGTAAGCTCCTCGATGAGGGTCAGGCTGGTGATAACGTAGGTCTCCTCCTTCGTGGTATCGACAAGAAGGAAATCAAGCGTGGTATGGTTCTCTGTCACCCAGGACAGATCAAGCCTTACAAGAAGTTCAAGGCTTCTATCTACGTTCTGAAGAAGGAAGAGGGTGGTCGTCACACTCCATTCGGTAACAAGTATCGTCCACAGTTCTACCTCCGTACAATGGACTGTACAGGTGAGATCTCTCTCCCAGAAGGTGTAGAGATGGTAATGCCTGGTGATAACGTAGAGATCACTGTAGAGCTTATCTACGCTGTTGCTCTCAACGCAGGTCTCCGCTTCGCTATCCGTGAGGGTGGTCGTACAGTAGGTTCAGGCCAGATCACAGAGGTTTACGAGGACTAATCCTTGACCAATCATTCTGAAGATTTAAAAAACAGATATTGATTCCCGTTCCATTCGGGGCGGGAATCTCCTACGGGAGTCTTTCAATGGTAGGAAAGCGGTCTCCAAAACCGTCAATGAGGGTTCGATTCCTTCCTCCCGTGCCAAAAGAAAACAAGATATGAAAAAGATTGTAAATTATTGCAAGGCTTGTTACGATGAGCTTGCACATAAGACATCATGGCCTACACGTCAGCAGCTGACACACTCCGCAATGGTAGTGTTGTCTGCTTCTCTCGTTATTGCCGTTATCGTCTTCTGCATGGATTCTTTCTTTAAGAACGTAATGACCTTAGTGTACCCTAACTAATCTCATATATTATGGCTGAGAAAGGAATGAAATGGTACGCTATGCGCTCCGTTAGCGGAAAGGAAGCTAAGCTTAAGGAATATATAGAAAAGGAATGTGAGCACAACCCACTCCTTGCACAGCATGTGTCTCAGGTGTTACTGCCTATGGAGAAGCATGCAGCTTTGCGTAATGGTAAGCGAGTAGTGAAGGAAAAGGTTGCACTGCCTGGTTATCTCTTCGTGGAGGCTGACCTTGTTGGTGATACTGCGCACACTCTACGCTTTATGCCTAACTGCCTCGGTTTCCTCGGTGGTCTTGATAACCCAACACCTGTAAGACAGATAGACATCAATCGTATGGTAGGTGCCGCTGAAGAGACAGAGCTTGTTGAAGAGGTGGACATACCTTACATGGTAAACGAATCAGTAAAGGTTACGGAAGGACCTTTCTCTGGATTTACCGGTGTCATCGAAGAGGTGAACAACGAGAAGCGCTCACTGAAGGTTATCGTTAAGATTTTCGGACGTAATACACCGCTTGAACTCAGCTTCACTGAGGTAGAGAAAGAAGCATAGCATTTTATACAATGGAACGAAAAGAGGGTTAACCAATATAATGCTTCCATTAACCCCTTTTTATATAATTCACTTTTAATTATTAACAACAAAGATGGCTAAAGAAGTTGCTGGACAACTCAAATTACAGATTAAGGGTGGTGCCGCTAACCCATCTCCTCCAGTAGGACCTGCACTGGGTTCTAAGGGTATCAACATCATGGGCTTCTGCAAGGAGTTCAATGCTCGTACCCAGGATAAGGCTGGTAAGGTACTTCCTGTTGTTATTACTTACTACGCTGACAAGTCTTTCGATTTCGTTATCAAGACTTCTCCTGCTGCTGTACAGCTCAAGGAGATTGCGAAGGTTAAGTCTGGTTCTGCTCAGCCTAACCGTAAAAAGGTTGCTGAGATCACTTGGGATCAGGTGAAGACTATCGCTGAGGACAAGCTGAAGGACCTCAACTGCTTTACTGTAGAGTCTGCTATGAAGCAGATCGCTGGTACTGCACGTAGCATGGGTATCACCGTAAAGGGTGACTTCCCAGCGTAATAAACAACCGCGTAATCTGAGATTCCGCTGATTATTTAACATTTCCGGGAGGCGCAAAAACGCCGTTTGTACCGAAAAAACTTCAAAAACAATGAGTAAACTGACAAAAAATCAAAAAGCAGTAGCTGGTAAGGTAGAAGCTAACAAGCTCTACACCATCGACGAGGCTGCAGCTCTTGTCAAGGAAATCACCACCACCAAGTTCGACGCATCTGTTGATGTTGACGTACGTCTCGGTGTTGACCCTCGCAAGGCTAACCAGATGGTTCGTGGCGTTGTAAGCCTGCCTAACGGTACTGGTAAGGTTACACGTGTGCTCGCACTCTGTACTCCTGATCAGGAAGCTGCTGCAAAGGAAGCTGGTGCTGACTACGTTGGTCTTGACGAGTACATCGAGAAGATCAAGGGTGGTTGGACTGACATCGACGTCATCATCACTATGCCTTCTTGCATGGGTAAGATTGGTCCTATCGGCCGTATCCTCGGTCCTCGCGGACTTATGCCTAACCCAAAGAGTGGTACTGTGACAATGGATGTAGCTAAGGCTGTCAAGGAAGTTAAGTCTGGTAAGATCGACTTCAAGGTTGATAAGACCGGTATCATTCACACTTCTATCGGCAAGATTTCTATGAGCGCTGATGCTATCGCAGGAAACGCTAAGGAATTCATCGCTACCGTCATCAAGCTTAAGCCAGCTGCTGCAAAGGGCACATACATCAAGAGTATCTTTATTTCAAGCACAATGAGTAAGGGTATCAAGATTGATCCTAAATCAGCCGATTAACTCTAAAAGTTTTTTGCAAAATGAAAAAGGAAGTAAAAGATACTATCATCTCTGAGATTGGCGAATTGATCGTTAAGTACCCTCACTTCTACATTGTAGATGTTACAGGCCTTAACGCTGAGCAGACAAGCAATCTCCGTCGTAAGTGCTTCGGTGCAGGCATCAAGATGTCTGTAGTGAAGAACAAGCTCCTGATTAAGGCGCTCGACGCTTCTGAGAAGGATTTCTCTGCACTCTACGAGACTCTTAAGGGTAACACTGCTCTCCTCTTCTGTGAGACAGCTAACGTACCTGCTAAGATGCTCAAGGAGTTCAAGGATGTTAATCCTACTCTTAAGGCTGCTTACGCTGAGGAAAGCGTCTTCGTTGGCGCTGATAAGCTCGCTGAACTCGCTGCTCTCAAGAGCAAGAACGAACTCATCGCAGACGTTATCGCTCTGCTCCAGTCTCCTGCAAAGAACGTCGTTTCTGCACTGCAGTCTGGTTCTGGTACTATTCACGGCTTGCTCCAGACATTGGGCGAGCGTCCTGAGTAATAACACTGAGCGGGCAGCGTGAAAATGCGCTCGTTGAGGGTTAAATAACATTTTTAACATTCATTAAGTATAAACAAATTAAATTTTTAAATAAAATGGCAGATATTAAAGCTATCGCTGAGGAACTCGTAAACCTCACCGTAAAGGAAGTAAATGAACTCGCACAGGTCCTCAAGGACGAGTATGGTATTGAGCCAGCTGCTGCAGCTGTTGCTGTTGCTGCTGCTCCAGCAGCAGGTGGTGCTGCAGAGGCTGCAGCTGAGAAGGACTCATTCGACGTTGTTCTCGCTGAGGTTGGTGCTGCTAAGCTCGCTGTTGTAAAGGCTGTTAAGGAGGCTTGTGGTCTCGGTCTTAAGGAAGCTAAGGAGCTCGTTGACGGCGCACCTTCTACTATCAAGGAGGGTATGGCTAAGGCAGAGGCTGAGAACCTTAAGAAGGCTATCGAAGAGGCTGGTGCTAAGGTAGAGCTTAAGTAATTAAGCACTTGGCACAAGGCTAACCTCTTGTGCTAAGGTAGAGCTTAAGTAATTAAGAACTCTATTAGTCAAAGGCTAAAATACGGTTAGGATCTACTAAGTAGGTAGGTCCTAACCTTTTTGTGTCTAAAACATGAGTTAGACAGAGAATCTCATAGAGTTAGGTGAGATATAGACATTAAGATTAATCATACCTTATTATATTATATATATAAAGCATGACATCAAAAGTTGAAAACAGAATTAACTTCGCTCGCGTGAAGAATCCGATGCCATATCCGGATTTCCTTGACGTGCAGTTGAAGTCTTTCCGTGATTTCCTCCAGTTGGATACACCACCAGAGGAGAGAAAGAACGACGGACTGTATAAGGTATTCGCAGAGAACTTCCCTATACAGGATACACGTAATAACTTCACGTTGGAGTTCCTGGATTATTTTATTGATCCACCACGTTACACCATTGAGGAATGTCTTGAAAGAGGTCTTACATACAGTGTGCCTCTCAAGGCTAAGATGAAGCTCTATTGTACCGATGAGGAGCATACAGACTTCGAGACTATCATCTCGGATGTATTCCTCGGCACTATTCCTTACATGACAAGCAATGGCACGTTTATCATCAACGGTGCTGAGCGTGTCGTTGTATCACAGTTGCACCGTTCACCTGGTGTATTCTTCGGACAGGGCGTTCATGCTAATGGCTCAGTGCTCTATAGTGCACGTATCATTCCGTTCAAGGGTTCATGGATTGAGTTCGCTACTGATATCAACGGTGTGATGTATGCTTATATCGACCGAAAGAAAAAGTTGCCTGTAACAACTCTTCTCCGTGCAATCGGATATGAAAAGGATAAGGATATCCTTGAAATCTTCGACCTTGCTGAAGAAGTGAAGGTAACAAAGAAGAATATTAAGGATGCTATCGGTCGTAAGCTCGCTGCCAACATCATGAAGACCTGGACAGAGGACTTCGCTGATGAGGATACTGGTGAGGTTGTTTCGCTTGAGCGCCATGAGATAATCATGGATCGTGAGACAGTTATCACAGAGGAGAACTATCAGGAAATTCTTGACAGTGAGCAGTCAACAATTCTTCTTCACAGAGATGAGGAGTCTGCATCAAAGTATAGTATTATTTTCAATACGCTTGCAAAGGACTCTTCTAACTCAGAGAAGGAGGCTGTTTACTATATCTATCGTCAGTTGCGTAATGCTGACCCTGCTGATGAGGCAAGTGCTAAGGAAGTTATTGAGAACCTCTTCTTCTCAGACAAGCGCTATGACCTCGGCGAGGTTGGTCGTTACCGTATAAATAAAAAGCTGAACCTTGACACTGATATTGATGTTCGCGTATTGACTAACGAGGATATCATTGAGATTATTAAGTATCTCATCAACCTCATTAACAGTAACGCTACCGTTGATGATATTGACCACCTCTCTAACCGTCGCGTTCGTACTGTTGGTGAGCAGTTGGCTAATCAGTTCTCTATCGGTCTCAGCCGTATGAGCAGGACAATACGTGAGCGTATGAATGTACGTGACAACGAAGTGTTCACTCCTACAGACCTTATCAACGCTAAGACAATAGCAAGCGTCATCAATTCATTCTTCGGTACCAACCCACTGTCACAGTTCATGGACCAGACAAACCCTCTGGCAGAGGTAACGCATAAGCGTCGTCTCTCAGCATTGGGTCCTGGCGGTCTTTCACGTGAGCGTGCTGGCTTCGAGGTGCGTGACGTACACTATACACATTATGGTCGTCTCTGTCCTATTGAGTCTCCAGAAGGACCAAACATCGGTCTTATCTCATCACTCTGTATGTATGCACAGATTAACGACCTCGGATTCATTGAGACACCATACCGTAAGGTAGAGAATGGTGTGACTGACCTGAACAACGACAATGTCGTATATCTCACAGCAGAGGAGGAGCAGGATCACATCATCGGTCAGGGTAATGCACCACTTAACGATGACGGTACCTTCATTCGTGAAGTAGTAAAGTGTCGTGAGAATGCCGACTTCCCTGTTGTGCCTCCTACATCAGTGGATCTCATGGACGTATCACCACAGCAGATTGCTTCTGTCAGTGCTGGTCTTATCCCATTCCTTGAGCATGATGATGGTCACCGTGCATTGATGGGATGTAACATGATGCGTCAGGCTGTACCACTGCTTCATAACGATGCTCCTATCGTTGGTACTGGACTTGAGCGCCAGGTATGTGAGGATTCACGTACTATGATTACTGCAGAAGGCGAAGGCGTTATCGAATATGTAGATGCTACTACAATACGTATTCTCTATGATCGCACAGAGGACGAGGAATTCGTAAGCTTCGAGCCTGCTATCAAGGAGTACCGCATTCCTAAGTTCCGCCGTACAAACCAGAACATGACAATCGACCTTCGTCCAATATGTGAGAAGGGACAGCGCGTGAAGGCTGGTGATATCCTCACTGAGGGATATGCTACTGAGAATGGTGAGCTCGCACTCGGACGTAACCTCCTCGTTGCTTACATGCCTTGGAAGGGTTACAACTATGAGGATGCTATCGTGCTTTCAGAGCGTATCGTACGCGACGATATCCTTACTTCAGTGCATGTTGATGAGTATTCTCTTGACGTTCGCGACACAAAGCGTGGCGTAGAGGAACTTACCGCTGATATTCCTAATGTTTCAGAGGACGCTACTAAGGATCTTGATGAGAACGGTATTATCCGTATCGGTGCTCGTGTTGAGCCAGGAGACATCATGATTGGTAAGATTTCACCAAAGGGTGAGAGCGATCCTTCACCAGAAGAGAAGTTGCTCCGCGCTATCTTCGGTGATAAGGCTGGTGACGTGAAGGATTCTTCTCTCAAGGCTAACCCATCACTCTCTGGTGTTGTCATTGACAAGAAGCTCTTCTCTCGTGCTGTTAAGACACGTGAGTCTAAAAAGCAGGATAAGATTGTTCTCGCAAAGATTGACCAGGAGTACGATGCAAAACGTAATGACCTTAAGGAAATTCTCGTTGACAAGCTCCTTACACTCACAGAAGGCAAGACATCTGCCGGAGTAACAGACTATACTGGTGCTGAGGTTATAACAAAGGGCAGCAAGTTCACTGCTGCTATGCTTGCTAACCTTGAGTATGACGGTGTACAGTCAGGTAACTGGACTGGTGACGAGCACACTGATAAGCTCATCAAGATGCTTATCATGAACTACATACGTAAGTATAAGCTTCTTGACGCAGAACTTACACGTCGCAAGTACGCTATAACAATCGGTGATGACCTCCCATCAGGCGTTCTCCAGATGGCAAAGGTTTACATCGCTAAGAAGCGTAAGATCGGTGTTGGTGATAAACTCGCAGGTCGTCACGGTAACAAGGGTATCGTATCAAAGGTTGTTCGTCAGGAAGATATGCCATTCCTTGAGGATGGTCGTCCTGTTGACTTGGTACTTAACCCACTGGGTGTGCCTTCACGAATGAACCTTGGTCAGATATTCGAGGCTATCCTCGGTGCTGCAGGCCGTAAGCTAGGTGTTAAGTTCGCTACACCAATCTTTGATGGTGCAAAGCTTGAAGACCTTTCTGAATGGACTGATAAGGCAGGACTGCCACGTCTTTGCTCAACACACCTTTATGATGGTGAGACAGGTGAGCGCTTCGACCAGCCTGCTACTGTAGGTGTTACATACTTCCTGAAGCTCGGACACATGGTAGAGGACAAGATGCACGCACGTTCTATCGGTCCTTACTCTCTCATCACTCAGCAGCCACTCGGTGGTAAGGCACAGTTCGGTGGACAGCGTTTCGGTGAGATGGAGGTATGGGCTATCGAGGCATTCGGTGCCAGCCACGTGCTCCAGGAGATTCTTACCGTTAAGTCTGATGATGTTACTGGACGTTCAAAGAGTTACGAGGCTATCGTCAAGGGTGACTCAATGCCTACACCAGGCATACCAGAGTCTCTCAACGTGCTCCTCCATGAGCTCCGCGGACTCGGTCTTAGCATCAAGCTTGATTAATTTGACAATCATAGCAAACTTAATTGTAAATTGTAAATCGTCAAATTGTAAATAATTATGGCTTTCAAGAAAGATAATAAGATAAAGAATAACTTCTCTAAGATTACCATCGGACTGGCTTCTCCTGAAGACATCCTTGAGCAGTCTTACGGTGAAGTGACAAAGCCGGAGACCATCAACTACCGAACCTACAAGCCAGAGCGTGACGGTCTCTTCTGTGAGCACATCTTCGGTCCTACTAAGGACTTTGAGTGTGGTTGCGGCAAATACAAGCGCATACGTTATAAAGGTATCGTCTGCGACCGATGTGGTGTGGAGGTAACAGAGAAGAAGGTACGTCGTGAGCGTTCAGGACATATCGAACTCGTTGTACCTGTTGCGCACATCTGGTATTTCCGTTCTCTTCCTAATAAGATAGGTTACTTGCTCGGTATTCCTACAAAGAAGCTCGAATCTGTAATATACTACGAGAAGTATGTTATCATACAGCCAGGTAGCCTTGCTGGTGCAAAGGACAATGATGGCGGTGAGCTCAATGGTTCACATCGTCTTGACTTTATATCAGAGGAAGAATACATTGATATCATTGACAACCGTCTTGATCCAAACAATGATCTCCTTGATGACTCTGATCCAAACAAGTTCATCGCAAAGATGGGTGCTGAGGCTATCTATGTACTCCTTCAGAATCTTGACCTTGACCAACTCTCTTATGAGCTTCGTGATCAGGCAAGCAATGAGGGTAGCGTACAGCGCAAGACAGAGGCATTGAAGCGTCTGCAGGTAGTAGAGGCATTCCGTAGCAGCCGTGGTCCAGAGGGTAACGATAACCGTCCTGAGTGGATGATTATGAAGATTCTTCCTGTTACTCCTCCAGAGCTCCGTCCTCTCGTACCATTGGATGGTGGACGTTTCGCAACATCAGACCTTAACGACCTTTATCGTCGTGTTATTATACGTAACAATCGTCTGAAGCGCCTTATGGAGATTCATGCTCCAGAGGTAATCCTTCGTAACGAGAAGCGTATGCTTCAGGAGGCAGTTGACTCACTCTTCGATAACTCACGTAAGTCAAGTGCAGTAAAGAGCGAGAGCAACCGTCCATTGAAGTCGCTCTCTGACTCATTGAAGGGTAAGGCAGGACGTTTCCGTCAGAATCTGCTCGGTAAGCGTGTTGACTATTCTGCACGTTCCGTTATCGTTGTAGGTCCTGAACTCAACATGGGTGAGTGTGGTCTTCCAAAGCTTATGGCAGCAGAACTCTACAAGCCATTCATTATCCGTAAGCTCATAGAGCGTGGTATTGTGAAGACTGTGAAGAGCGCTAAGCGTATCGTTGACCGTCGCGAGCCAATCATCTGGGACATCCTTGAGAACGTGATGAAGGGACATCCAGTTCTCTTGAACCGTGCTCCTACACTTCACCGTCTCGGTATCCAGGCATTCCAGCCAAAGCTCATTGAGGGAAAGGCAATTCAGTTGCATCCATTGGCATGTACTGCGTTCAATGCCGACTTCGATGGTGACCAGATGGCCGTACACCTCCCACTCTCTAACGAGGCTATCCTTGAGGCACAGCTCCTTATGCTGCAGAGCCATAACATCCTTAACCCTGCTAATGGTGCTCCTATCACCGTACCATCACAGGATATGGTACTCGGTCTGTACTACATCACAAAGATGCGTCCAGGTGCAAAGGGTGAAGGTCTTACATTCTACGGACCAGAAGAGGCTATCATCGCATATAACGAAAAGCGTTGTGACCTTCATGCTCCAGTAAAGGTAGTTGTTGACGATATCGTTGATGGCGAGCCTGTAAAGCATATGATAGAGACATCTGTTGGTCGTGTTATCGTTAATGGTCTTGTGCCAGCAGAGATGGGCTTCGTAAATACCATTATCTCAAAGAAGTCTCTTCGTGATATCATTCAGGATGTAATCAACAAGGTTGGTTTCGCACGTGCTTGTGAATTCCTTGATGGTATTAAGAACCTCGGTTACCGCATGGCATACCTCGCAGGTCTTTCATTCAACCTTGATGATATCATCATTCCACCAGAGAAGGAAAGTATCATCCGAAAGGGTAATGATGACGTTGCTTCTATCACTGCAAACTACGAGATGGGCTTCATCACCGATCAGGAGCGTTATAATCAGGTTATTGATACCTGGACTCACGTCAACAATGACATCGGTAACATCCTTCTTAAGGAGATGACCGAGGCAGACCAGGGCTTCAATGCTGTATTCATGATGCTTGACTCTGGTGCCCGTGGTTCTAAGGATCAGATTAAGCAGCTCTCTGGTATTCGTGGTCTTATGGCAAAGCCACAGAAGGCAGGTGCCGATGATCGTGGTACTATTGAGAACCCTATCCTTTCAAACTTCAAGGAGGGTATGTCAGTGCTTGAGTACTTCATTGCATCACACGGTGCACGTAAGGGTCTTGCTGATACCGCGATGAAGACAGCCGATGCTGGTTACCTCACACGTCGTCTTGTTGACGTCAGCCATGACGTAATCATCAACGAGGAAGACTGTGGTACACTTCGTGGTCTTGAGTGTCGCGCACTGAAGAAGGGTGATGATGTCATCACTAGTCTTTACGATCGTATCCTCGGTCGTGTAAGTGTTCATGACGTTGTTAATCCACACACCAACGAGGTTATCTGTCCTGCAGGTGAGGAGATTAACGAGGCACGTGCTAAGGCAATTGAAGACTGTGGCATAGAGATGGTAGAGATACGTTCCGTTCTCACATGTGAGTCACGTCAGGGCGTATGTAAGAAGTGTTATGGTCGTAACCTTGCTACTCAGCGTATGGTACAGAAGGGTGAGGCTGTTGGTGTCATCGCAGCACAGGCTATCGGTGAGCCAGGTACACAGTTGACACTTCGTACGTTCCACGCCGGTGGTATTGCCGGTGGTGCAGCAGCAAATGCTACCGTTACATGTAAGTCAGAAGAGGCTAAGATAGAGTTTGATGAGCTCCGTACCGTACCTTATACATATAAGGATGACGTGGAGAACAAGGATATAAACTGTGAGATGGTAGTGAGCCGTTTGGCAGAGTGTCGTTTCATTGATCCAACAACAGGTATCACACTCTCTAACATCCCAGTACCTTACGGTTCTTCCCTCTACTTCAAGAATGGTGATATAGTTAAGAAGGGTGACGTTATTGCACGTTGGGACCCATTCAACGCTGTCATTGTATCAGAGTTTGCTGGTAAGATTCGTCTCAACGACTTCATCGAAGGTCAGACATATAAGGCAGAGACCGATGCTACTACAGGTATGACTGAGTACATCATCACCGAGTCTAAGGACCGTTCACTCATCCCTACACTCGACGTACTCGACGAGGCTGGTCAGGTAATCGCTACCTACAACCTTCCTATGGATGGTCACGTAGTAGTCTTCGATACCAACAACAAGCAGTTTGAATCAGTCAGCACAGGTACAACCCTCGTTAAGATTCCACGTTCTGTCAGCACCGCAGGTGATATCACTGGTGGTCTGCCACGAGTAACAGAGCTCTTCGAGGCACGTAACCCAAGTAACCCTGCTGTAGTATCAGAAATTGATGGTGAGGTAACAATGGGACCACTCAAGCGTGGTAACCGTGAGATTACCATCACGTCAAAGACTGGTGAGCAGCGCAAGTACCTCGTACCGCTGTCAAAGCAGCTCCTCGTACAGGACCGTGATGCTGTTCGTGCAGGTACACCACTCTCTGCTGGTGTAATCACACCAAACGATATCCTTGCCATTAAGGGTCTTACAGCCGTTCAGGAGTACATCGTTAACGAGGTACAGGACGTTTATCGTCTGCAGGGTGTAAAGATCAACGATAAGCACTTCGAGATTATCGTACGTCAGATGATGCGCAAGGTACAGATTAACGATCCAGGCGATACATGCTTCCTTGAGAGTGATATCGTTGACAAGCTCGACTTCGCAGAAGAGAACGATCGTATCTGGGGTAAGAAAGTTGTTGTTGACGCTGGTGATTCAGAGAACCTCCACAAGGGTCAGATTGTTACAGCTCGCAAGCTTCGTGATGAGAACTCACTTCTCAAGCGTCGTGACCAGAAGCTCGTTCAGGTTCGTGATGCCGTTCCTGCTACATCTACACAGATACTTCAGGGTATCACACGTGCAGCACTCCATACCAAGAGCTTCATGTCAGCAGCATCATTCCAGGAGACTACTAAGGTCCTCAATGAAGCAGCTATCCGTCGCAAGAGCGATACGCTCCAGGGCATGAAGGAGAACGTTATCTGCGGTCACCTTATCCCTGCTGGTACAGGTCTGCGTGAGTTCGAGAAGATTATCGTTGG
>JAGHTW010000087.1 GCA_018065145.1 Candidatus Prevotella equi | reverse complement strand
TCTCAAGTGATGTGATATGCAGTGGGAAGGTGTAAGCGGCATCGATGTTCATAGTGTGCTTTGGCACGAAAGGCACGTAACCCGTCCATTCGTCCCTGCCATCCGTTGCATTATCAAACACGGCATGCGTGTAGCCGTATGTTCCCGCAAGGGTAAAACGAGTGTGAGGTGCCCAACGAACGGACAGTTCTCCACCCATGCTCTTGCTGTTTCCTGCATTTACAGTCTGTCGTCCCATACCTGTTTCTGCAAAACGCGATATCTGTTGATCGCAGATGCGGGAATAGAACAGCGATCCATCAACGACAATGCCTACGCCCGACTTTGCCATGCCATAGCCAGGAGAAGAGTAATGGAATCCCACTTCGAAGTTCCATGAGTACTCTGGCTGATAGATAATGCTCTGAATAGAAGGATTCTCTGTTATGGCAGGCATATTATCCACCATCGTCTTTGTCACGCTATTGATGACAGCTGGCGGCATTCCCATCTTCGTAAACTGCTGAAGATAGTCCTTCACACCCGTCTGTATGCCCTGCATCATCGCGTTCTGCATAGATTTCTGAAGCAGTTCGCTTATCATCTGTATGTTATAGCCACCAGAGCGCAATCCACGCGAAACGGTAGCATAGACATTATCATTGTCATTGAAGTCATATCGCAGCGCCACCTTTGGCAGAGCGTTGAAATAAGCATTGTGAATGCGTCCATCTGCATAGGTATTTATGTTTGCAGAGAGATTCTGCAGATTGACATTCATAGGTGACTTTGGACTAGCGTTAAGGAGTTTGAAGCCATAGTTCACCGTTGCTGGTGCATGGTAAGTCATCTGCATTCGTTCGAAGTCAAATCGCATGCCCATGATGAGCGACAGTTTCTTCGTCAGGTGGAACGTTGACTGATGAAAGAGAGCTGCCGAGAATGTAGGAGTGCTGAACGAACCGCCCACTGACATAGCCTCATCACGAAGATTTACTCCCATAGAGACAAAGCCCATCTTGGAAAGTGATGGGATCTTCTTCACGTCTGGCATATTGCTGTTTATGCTATTCTCCAACCATCGCTGACCATCATTGTAAAACACTACAGGCGCATGCGTAGATTGCGTCTGATACATAAGGTTCAAACCAGACAACCATTCCCAAACGCCAGTTGTCTTGTTCTTGAAGATAAGTTCCTCGTTGAGTGTATTTATCTTTTGTTTCTGCTCAAGAGTATATATATCAGGCTGTATGAAGTCCTGATCCATGAACATTCGGTCGTTGAGGTTCTGATAACTGGTGACGGAATTCATATGCCAGGTAGGTGCTTCATACTCAAGATTGAAAGCAGCATTGAACAGTCCACGGCGGAAATTGCCATCACGGTTGTTTGTCATCTTACGTTCAAGGGACTTATACTCCGCAGAGGCATCGCTATACTGCTTCGCTGCCGGTCCTATATAATAATAAGGATATGCGCCCTCGTCGCTATAATCGTAGTTCACGGAGAGGTTCATGGAAAGATTAGCGTTTGGTTTGTACATAGCACGTATGCGACCGCCGCCAGCCTGCATGCCATCAACCTTCTTTCCTGTCACATCATGACGGAAGAAGCCACTGCCGCCCTCGTAATATCCACCAGCAACGAAGGCAAACTTATCGCTGACGCGATGGTAGTGCGTCAGTGATGCCTCGCGGTGATTGTCCTTTGTGGCGTAACCCAGATGCACATCGGTACCATCATAATCGAAAGGACTCTTGGTAAAGACGCGCACCAAGCCACCCATGGTATTTCTACCATAGAGAACGCCCTGCGGTCCGCGCATAACGTCAATGCGCTCCACGTTGAAGAAACGAAAGTCGAAGGCGGACTTGTCCATATATGGCACATCATCGACATACAGTCCCACAGCAGGCGAATTGATACGGCTGCCTATTCCTCGCACATAGATGGCACTGGTGAGGCGACTGCCGTAGTCAGGAATAAAGAGATTAGGGATAAGAACAGCAGCATCCTTGAGCGATGCTACATGGTTGGCAGCCAACTGTTCCTTGCTGACAATCGTAACAGAAGCCGGTTGAAAACGCATCTGACTGCCTTCCTTGAATGTGGATAAAATATTTACCTCCTGCAGCTGTACACTCTTAACACTATCTGCCATCTCGGCATGGGCAAATACACTGCATAATATAGCTAATACTATGAGAATCTTTTTCATATAATCATGGTTTTGAGGTGCAAAGGTAATACTTTTCCATCAATATTTTGCATATATGGCAGAAAATTAGTACCTTTGCATCCGTTTTTAATCATTAATAGGTATGATAACAGTAACAAATCTTGCAATTCAATTCGGTAAGCGTGTGCTTTATAAGGACGTAAACCTTAAGTTCACACCAGGTAACATCTACGGCGTAATCGGTGCTAACGGTGCCGGAAAATCTACACTGCTTCGTGCTATCAGCGGTGAACTGGAGGCAAACAAGGGTACTATAGAACTGGGACCAGGCGAGCGCCTCTCCGTATTGGAACAGGATCACTTCAAATATGATAACTTCACTGTTATCAATACCGTACTCATGGGTCACAAGCCATTATGGGACAACATGCAGGAGCGTGAGGCTATCTACTCTAAGGGCGACATGACAGAGGAAGAGGGTAACCGCGCTGCAGAACTGGAGATGGCTTTTGCCGAGATGGACGGATGGAATGCCGAGAGTGACGCTGCACAGCTGCTGTCAAACCTTGGCATCAAGGAGGACAAGCACTACATGATGATGTCAGAACTCTCAAACAACGAGAAGGTGCGCGTAATGATGGCAAAGGCTCTCTTTGGTAATCCTGACAACCTGTTGCTCGACGAGCCTACCAATGACCTTGACCTTGACACCGTACAGTGGCTGGAAGAGTATCTATCAAACGTAGAACAGACAGTGCTCGTCGTATCTCACGACCGTCACTTCCTTGACGCCGTTTCTACACAGACGGTGGATATCGACTTCGGTAAGGTGACAATGTTTGCCGGTAACTACTCTTTCTGGTATGAGTCAAGCCAGTTGGCCCTGCGCCAGGCACAGAACCAGAAGGCAAAGGCTGAAGAAAAGCGTAAGGAGTTGGAGGAATTCATACGCCGTTTCTCTGCTAACGTGGCAAAGTCAAAGCAGACTACTTCACGTAAGAAGATGCTGGAGAAGCTTAACGTTGAGGAGATTCAGCCTTCTACACGTAAATATCCTGGCATCATATTCCAGATGGAACGTGAGCCAGGCAATCAGATTCTTGAGGTGGAAGGCCTTAAGGCAGTGGAAGAGGACGGCACAGTACTCTTCGATAACGTGACATTCAACATCGAGAAGGGTCAGAAGACTGTCTTCCTGTCACACAACCCTAAGGCTATGACAGCGCTCTTTGAGATTATCAACGGCAACCGCGAGGCTGACGCTGGCACATATAAGTGGGGCGTGACCATAACTACAGCTTACTTGCCACTCGACAATACGGAGTTCTTCCAGTCTGACTTGAACCTCGTGGATTGGCTGAGCCAGTACGGCACAGGTAACGAGGTCGCAATGAAGGGATTCCTCGGACGTATGCTCTTCAAACAGGAAGAGGTAGAGAAGAAGGTGAACGTGCTTTCTGGTGGTGAGAAGATGCGTTGTATGATTGCCCGTATGCAGTTGAAGAACGCTAACTGTCTCATCCTTGATACTCCAACAAACCACCTTGACCTGGAGTCTATTCAGGCATTCAACAATAACCTGATAACCTTCAAGGGTAACATCCTGTTCTCTTCACATGACCATGAGTTTATCAACACCGTGGCTGACCGTATCATAGAACTGACACCTAACGGTACGATAGATAAACTGATGACCTATGATGACTATATCTACGACGAGCAGATAAAGGAACAGAAGGCACAGATGTACTAAATAGGTAAGAAGGAAAAAGGAAAAAAGTATAGTTACAATAATAGGAGATTACTATCGACCTAATGTAAAAGGTAAATGGTAATCTCCTATTTTTTATATAAGCAGAAATATTCCTTTTTACTTATTCATTATTATTTATTACTTAAAAGAACGGAGTATTCCCTTGAATAGCGCAACATCTGTTCAGCAAGTGTCTCGCTAAAGTCAAGTGTCACGTCGGTTATCTCACCATCAGAAGAGAACACTGGCGTCATCTTTGCATTGAGGAAGCCTTTGTAAGGCGCTATATTCAATGTCTCATAGCGCTGAAGCATCTCCTTATGCAATTCCGGATTTATCTTCACAGCATAATCCTCTACCAACTGCTGCGCTGCTGCATAGTCGCCTTCACTCTTTATGCGCTGTATCTCTGCAAGAAGTTCTGCGAAGAGTTGACGAAGACGCTGATAGTCATTGACAATGACAAAGGTCTTTCCTTCGCGCTTCTGCAGTTCTATACAACCATTGCCGTGTTTGTAGCACCAATTGGCAATGAGGGCACGGTTACGCATGTGTGCCTCTTCAATGTTATCACCAAGCTTAATGCGCACGGTCTGTGTCATCATGCCGTTCATGATGTATGTGTAGTAGTTAGACTTGTATGCCTCGTTGTCAGGCACGAGTCCCAGTTCCACCATCTTGTCATCAGCAATATAGTAGAGTCCGAAGAGGTCTGCACGAGCTTCTTCTATCGTATTGCCGTATGCCTTCAGCGCATCAGGGTCAGTACCGTCAAGCAAACGTCCGCTTCCGTGACCTAAGCATTCATGAAGGTCGGTATGCAAATCATCGCATACATCACCATATTTGCGTATCAGTGCAACGGTATCAGCATCACATGCGAACTCTTCAAGGAAGCCATTGCCCTGTGATGCCTTATTGTATGCACCTGTAAAGTTTGTTATTGTAACGCTCTTGGAACCATGCTGCGCACGTATCCAGTCTGCATTAGGCAGATTGATACCTATGGCGGTGGACGGGTACTCCTCACCACCTATCATAGCGGCACAGATAGCATTTGCTACGACGCCCGTTACCTTTGGTTTACGGAAACGTGGGTCAACAGGCGAATGGTCCTCGAACCACTGTGCGTTATTACTTATGGTCTGTGTTCGGCGACATGCTTCAAGGTCCTTGTATTCAACAATGCCTTCCCAGCCTGCCTTATAGCCAAGAGGGTCACCATAGACTTCTATGAAACCATTGATAAAGTCTATGCGGCCATCGAGTTCCTTCAACCACTCTATGCTATATTCATCAAAGGTCGAGAGATTGCCTGTGGTGTAGTATTCTATCAGCAGCGTAATAATCTTCTTCTGCTGTTCGTTTTCTGCGTATTCACGCGCCTTGGCAAGGTTTTCAATAATGTGCGAAATTGTCTTGCCGTACTTTCCGTTTAGGCACCATACGTCTTCCTGAAGCTTTCCATCTCGCTTCACAAGCGTACTGTTGAGTCCGAAGGATGGAGGACAAGATCCTGCTGCAGCTTTCTTATCACCGTAGTATTTCTCCACCTCTTCTTGTGTCACGCCATCGTAGAAGTTGCATGCCGAGGTCTTAACGAGATCTTCGCCATTGGCTTTGTTCACACGCTTTGGAAGCAATGTCTCATCAAACATTACAGGTATGATAGTGGCGAGTAATTCATCTGCCGGCATAGGGAGGCGGTCGGATGGTACGCTCTTAACCGCTGTCTCAAAAAACTGTTGTGAGAACTCTGGCTTGAACTTATCGCATCCGTAGTGGTGATAGATGCCATTGGAGAACCATACGCGCTTGAGATAAACGACCAATGCCTTTGCGTCATCGTCGGAAAGTGTTCCCGCTGCGGCTGATTCTGCGTAAAGTGTTGTGTAAACAGCCTCTAAGGTCTGACGAATGAGGAGGTTGTACTTGCCATATTGGTCAAAGGTGATGTCACGTCCCCACAGTGTTGCCTCAGCAAGATAATAGATGTATGCCTTCTGGCGTGCAGAGAGTTCTGCAAAACCAGGCAATTGGTAACGGAGCATCTGAAGATCGGCGAAACGTTCGCCTGTATATTTGAAGTCTGTCATTGTATATATAAGTTTTAATTTGGGCAAAATCACATGCCCATGATTCTACGTTCTGTGTCAGAGGGCAACTCTCCGTACTCTTGTTTGTACTTTCTGTTAAACGTGGCAAGAGTAGCATATCCGCACAGGAGTGCTATATGCTCCATGGTGTTACGCCCTTTGTTCATTACCACAAAATGACGGGCATGATGAATACGCACCTTATTAATATAATGGGCGAATGGCATTCCTATCTCTTCTGACATAACCTTGATGAGCGATGAACGGGCGATGCCAAGTGCATCGGCTACCATCGACATGGTAAGATAGGGATTGCGATAGTTGCGTTCCTTGTCAACAAAGCGCTTTACATCATTTGCTAACTGACGCTTATCGTGTGGCATGTACCTCATAGCGACAGTGTCTTTTTACCATCTGGCGAAATAAGGATATTCACACGATAGTTTGTATAGGAATCAGGAATGGTTAATACAGCAACGAATGTGACGCCTTCGCTTCCTACCCTATCAACAACGATCTCGGATAACACAGCGCTATCCAGATATGTCTTAGGCACAAGACTCTGAAACTCGGACTTCACGATGTTCTGACCAAAGATTTTCTGCTGTCCTTCGTACAAGGCTAGATATACAATATTATCGTAATAGACACTTTCAACAGACAGTCCATCGCTGTTCGTGGTCTGACGATAGACCTTGTACGTTGTAGGATTAACCTGAGTGTAGGCATGATAGCGCTTGGTGCTATAGGTCATGACAGTGTCTTTCTTTACTTTCTTACCTTGGTTGAGGTTAACCGCACCTTTGTATTCACCCGTTGATAATGTGGTGGAACTTTTTACAAGACTCACCTCATCGCCATCAGAGTTAATAAAAACCAAGTTTGTGGAGTTGATGCTCTTAATAGGATACTTCACCAGACTGTGATTCTCGATGAACAATGTATCGTTAGCAATGTAGAAACTTGCCGGGGTACTGAGGGTATCATTATAATATATGGTGTCCCCCTTAACGGAAAACACAGCATTGCCCTCGAACTCATTTATCCAAGTGCCTTGCAGTACTTTCTTTGCTGCTGCATCTTCTTGTGGTGCCTTTACGGTTGCGTCGTTCGAATTACACGATAACAAAACGAGGCTAACTATCAGGAAGACAAGAGATAACGTGTTGTATTTAAAGTAATTTATATTCAGCATTCGCCTAATAAAATAATGATTCTTTGCAAATTTACAACTTTTTCACGAAAGAAAAAAGAATAAATATTTTTTTTATGTTAAAAACAAAAAATGTTTTGTGGGATAAAAAAAAATTACTACCTTTGCAGTCCAATGATAGAACTATCCAGACATATTGAGATATTATTGCTTGAAAACGACTGCGTTATCGTTCCAGGTTTTGGTGGCTTCATGGCACACCATAAGCCTGCCGAATACGTAGCCGAAGAGGGAATGTTCTATCCACCACAGCGCACTCTAGGCTTTAATCCTCAACTGACGCTGAATGATTCGCTACTCGTTCAGTCTTATGTGGAGTCTTATGACATCAGTTATCCTGAAGCGGTTAGACGCATTGAGGAAGAGGTTGAAGAGGTAAAGCAGATGCTGGCCATTGAAGGAAAGTACGAATTCCATGGTATTGGAACCGTTACACTGAAGGCTGATGAGCACTTTGACTTTGAACCATGCACTGCGGGATTGCTGACACCAGCGCTTTACGCTCTCAACACTTACGCTTTTGACCTGATAAAGAAAGAGGATAAGCCTGCTACTATCGTTGTCCCTGTTTCTAACATTAATGAAACAGTTGACGCTGAGATAAACACCGAAGAAGAAGAATTGGAGTTTGACGTTGAAGATAATGAAGGTTCAATAAACATCAGCGTCAAGACACTTCGCAACATTCTTGCTGCAGCAATGATTTTGCTGTTGTTTATATTCACAAGTACTCCTGCTGGTATAGGTAGTAGTAATGTTTCTCTTTGTTCTGTTATTGATACTGAACTTATTTCATCGCTGATAAAAGATAAGACAAACATTTTCAACACTATCAATAATGATAAGGTAAATGCGACAGAGGACTCTGTTTCAAATATAGAAAACGTGGATATCGTTTCTATTCCTGCAGATACCACAATTATTAAGACCGCCGAAAAAGAGAAAGCAGCAGCAGATCGTTTTGCTATCGTTCTGGCAAGCAAGGTATCAAAGGCTGGTGCTGAGGAGTTTGTAGCAACACTAAAGAAAGAAGGACTCAACGATGCAAATATATTTGAGAGAGGAACAATGAGAAAGGTTGTCTATGGCAACTTCAAATCAGAGGCAGAAGCACATGAAGTTCTTCGCCAGTTACGCTCTTCAAAGGAGATATTTGCAGAGGCTTGGGTATCAAAAATTTAGGATTTATTATAGTAATGGTTAAATAATTACTTAGTCATGAAGCGTGTTCGTTGCCCTAAATGCGATAATTTCATCATCTTTGACGAAACAAAATACCAGGATGGTCAGGCTCTTGTGTTCCAATGCCCGGACTGCGGAAAGGAGTTTGGCATCAGAATCGGCGTATCAAAACTTCGTAAGCAACAGAAAGACGAAAATCCTACATCAGAGGAAAATGACGAAGGAGTAGGCACAATCGTAGTAATTGAGAATGTATTCCACTACAAACAGGTGCTGCCACTGCGCATGGGCGATAACTATATCGGCAGATACATGAAGGGTAATCCTAAGTGTAATACTCCAATAGAAACAAACGACCCATCAATAGACATGAACCACTGCGTGATAAACGTTTCACGAGATAAAAAAGGACGTCTGAAATATATACTAAGAGACGGTCCAAGCTATACGGGAACATTCGTAGATAACCAAATTCTTGGCGATAAAGAGCGACGTGTAATAGAAAATGATACGCTTTTTACCATTGGAGCAACATCGGTTATCCTCAAGACACCAGAAGAATAATATTATACTTCTTCGTTGACAATTATCAATTAATCACCACTTTACAGGTATTTTTACACAAACTGTTTGCGCACACAGTTTTTTATTCGTAACTTTGCACCCGCAAAGATAGGTGAATTGTATGCCTTTGTGTATAGGCAACGTTCACATTAGTATTAACTGGAAGTCGGGAATAATTGACATTACACAACGGATAGTATTGAACACACCCACTATCTTTCAATACACATTATCTGTATGGCGATATTCCCAGAGCTGTATCAAGACCTGCTGACAGGTTCACGTTGCTCCGCAATAAGCTAACGTTACTCCTATATATAGAAAAAGGAGGGTAAAGTGCAAGACGTCAGGATACAACACACTCAGGCTTCTGAAACTCTAACATTATGTATTTCAGTAAGATTGCAAAGGTAGTATTATTCACAGCATTTACTTCAGTAGTTACCGTTAATGCCAATGCGCGAGAAAACGGTGCAAACAAATTTGATTGGGGTCCTTTGATGGATGCAATCACACAGGTAGAGAGCGAGGGAGATTGCCGTGCCGTTAGTGGCACATCCTGTGGAGCAATGCAGATCAAACCTATTCTGGTTGAAGACTGTAATGCTATCTTAAAGAAACGCGGAGAGAGCAAGCGTTATACTCTCAATGACCGTTTCAACGTAAAGAAAAGCCGTGAGATGTTTGTGCTCATCATGAGTCACTATAATCCACAAAACAACGTAGAGCGTGCTATCCGTCTATGGAATGGTGGCATTCGCTATACAGTAAAGGGCACACAACAATATTATAACAAGGTTATGCGCCTGTATAAGTAAGACAATTCATTTAACATTTATAAAAAAAAACGAGACGTAGCATTTGTGCTATGTCTCGTTTTCTTTTTATAACTTTTAATAAATGTTTAGAGCTTTATCGCCTTCTTTACGATTTTACTCTCGTTGCTTAACCTGTTTAATGACGTAACGACATAAACGTATTTTGTCTTTCCATCTTCTTCGGGCAAACGATACCACGTATTTGTCGTAATGGCAACAATATTCGAAGGGTTCTCTATATCAATCTTTTCCTTTGCTTTGAATCTATAAACAACATACTTGACGGCTTCATCACGCCATGATTTCGATTTTGGAGAATCCCAGAACAACACTTTTCCGTCACTTGTCATAACAGGCCTAAGTTTCTTTGGCGCCGCAGGTATCGTCTTATCAATAAATGGCATCAATGGTTGCAATGCAGGATAACGCCAATAATTGGTTCGCAACATAGTGCCGTAGTTTCCTACGTTATCAACGGCAGCCTTGGCATACCATAATACTGTTCCTGAGATATTAGGCAACTGCTCATGTAGTTGATATTTAGCTGCCATCTGATTCTGCTGTGGCACATTGAGATCAGCATACTTTGCTGTCCTTTCAATGTCCTCACCGATGAAAAGAGGACGTTTGGCTGCATACTGACTCCACCAACGTATAAGTGTATCATAATCAGCAGCTTTATTTCCTATCTCCCAATATATCTGCGGAACACAATAGTCTATCCAACCTTCATTTATCCATAAAAGGACATCGGCATAGAGATCATCATAATTCTGCAAGCCGTTGGTATTTGAACCTATTTCAGGAGCATTCTTCTTGTTACGATATATACCAAATGGTGAGACACCAAACTTAACCCAAGGTTTATTTGCCTGAATTGTATCGTGTAACTGTTTGATGAATATATCAACATTATGCCTTCTCCAATCTCGAATATCGGAATAACCATTGTTATTAGACTGATAATCGTTCATATCAGGAATAGCAAGACCAGCAACAGGATAAGGATAGAAATAATCGTCAATATGAAGTCCATCAATATCATATCGTCTCACAATATCACCAGCAACACGACATATCCACTCACGATTCTCTGCTTTTGCCGGATTAAGGATATATAATCCGTCATAAGGGAATATGAGTTGCGGATAACGCTTTGCGATATGTATCGGTGATAATTCATTTGTCACCTTAGTCTTTGCGCGGAATGGGTTAATCCATGCATGAAGTTCCATACCTCTCTTATGACATTCATCAATCATCCACTGCAAAGGATCCCAATAAGGCGATGGTGCAACGCCTTGTACTCCCGTAAGGAAACGGCTCCATGGTTCCAAAGAACTTTGATACAATGCATCACATTCAGGACGTACTTGAAAGATAATAGCGTTAACACCATCCTTCTGTAGTTCATCTAACTGATAAGTCAGAGTACGTTGCATTTTCTCTGTTCCCATGCCAAGGAACTGTCCATTGACACATTGTATCCATGCACCGCGAAATTCTCGTTTCTGTGCAGCATCAACAACGCAAACAGAAAGGAGTAATATGATTATCAATATATATTTCTTTGCGCTCATATAACTTAGAGGTCTTCAAAGTTTACTTCTTCCTCTATAACACGTTTTGGCTCCACTGCATCACCTTTCGGTTCTATTGGATTACCATTCTCGTCAAGAAGTACTTCCTGTACATTATCTATAGAATCGGCATCAATAGTATCACGACGTCCTCCCGCATAAGTACATTCATACATGCTTCGTTCTATATCAGCGTCATCAGGCTTTTGGAACTTACCATGATATTTTTGGAATGCAGGATCACCGAAAACCGACTCCAAGAAGTATCCGCATATTGGCAAAGCCGTTCTAGAACCCTGACCAAGCGCACCAGTACGGAAGTGTATGCAACGATATTCGCCACCAACCCATGCACCAACGACAAGGTTTGGAGATACGCCCATGAACCAAGCGTCAGAGTGATTATTAGATGTTCCTGTCTTTCCACCGAACTCTGTGTCTGTATATTTACCGATATATCCCCACAAGCTCATAGAAGTACCACCACGCTCACGCAGACCTGCCTGAAGCATCTGTTGCATGAGATATGCAGATTTCACAGTTATCGCCTGTTTTTCTTCTGTTGGTGCAAGATAAATCTCCTTGCCATCACGGTCAACTATGCGAGTAATAAGAATTGCCTCAGAATGCGCCTTACCATTATTTACAACGGTGCTGTAAGCGTTTGCCAATTCAAGGAGAGTCACATCGCTTGAGCCCAATGCAAGAGATGGAGTCTCATCAAGTTTGCTTTGTATTCCCATCTCATACGCTGTTTCGGCAATATGATTGATACCCATTTCCTGTCCAAGGCGAACAGCAACAGAATTGATACTCTGCGCAAAAGCAGCACGCAATGGCATTGAGTCACCAGTAAAGTATCCATTGGCATTCGTTGGTGCCCATGTTACTTCTTTCTTTGCAGCAGGATCCCATACCTGCATTGAGAAGTACTCATCGCGACGCTTATCACATGGCGTGAGACCTTGTTCCATTGCCTCTGTATATACAAAAAGTTTGAATGTAGAACCAGGTTGACGCTTAGCGGTCACCTTATCATATTTCCAATGATCGAAGTCAATGTCTCCTACCCATGCCTTAACATGTCCCGTTTGTGGTTCCATTGCAACAAATGAGCAGTGCATGAAACTTACCATGTAACGTATTGAATCAAGCACAGACATTTCCTTTTCTATCTCACCCTTTTCGTAATCAAAGACCTTTACCGTATGCGGCTTATTAAGATAATACATCAGCGAATCAGAACCTTCACCAAACTTAGACACATAATATTTGTAATATCCTGATTCACGTTTCGCTATATCTTCAATAAATCCCGGTATCACCTGATGCTTCTCATCCTGCCATGGTTGCTGTCCCTGCCAATGAGAATTAAAGTTACGCTGCACTTGCTTCATTTGCTTACGAGCAGCATCCTCCGCATATTTCTGCATACGCGTATCAAGAGTTGTATATATCTTCAAGCCATCGTTATAGAGGTCTATATCTTGAAGAGCTTCGTTTGTTTCTGCCAGATGCTTAACGTATTTCGCAATAGCCTCACGGAAATACTTTGCTTGTCCATCATAGTTATCTTCAACATAGAACTCTGATGTGTCTATATCACGACTCTTATATGTTTCAAACTCATCATTCGTAAGATCTCCATGCTGTCGCATATTATCGAGCACAACATTTCTTCTTGCCAAACAATTCTCTGGATGCGAAATAGGATTATAATATGTTGTAGCTTTCAACATACCAACCAATACCGCAGCCTGATCAGCACTAAGTTCCTTTGGTGTAGTATTAAAATACGTCTTTGCTGCAGTCTTGATACCAAAGGAGTTATGTCCGAAATCTACAGTATTAGCATACTGCACTAGTATCTCCTTCTTTCCTTCAGTACGTCCCTTTGTGCAAGCGAAATACAGTTCAAGTTTAATGGCAGTAATCCATTCTTTCGTCTTCATGATAAGAATCTTCACTCCTGGAATCTTTCCTACCAGACCCGTACTATACTGCGTACGTACACGGAACATATTCTTTGCCAACTGCTGTGTTATAGTAGAAGCGCCACGTCCGCCACGACCAGTCGCAGCATCCTTTGCAGCACCGAGCAATCCTAATGGGTCAACACCCCAGTGGTTATAATATCGCTCATCCTCAGTATCAATGAGAGCCTTCCAGAATATAGGATTCACATCATCATACTCCACAGGTGTACGATTCTCATTGAAATACTTTCCTAACAACACGCCATCAGCAGAATACAGTTCTGAAGCCTGACTTGTCTTATGTTCGCTTATTTCCAGCCAGCCTGGAGACTTTCCAAAGAGCCAAAACAAGTTCATATCCACTGCACCGAGATACAGTAGGAATACAACAATCAGCGATGCTATTGCAGCTGTTGTCTTTACATACCATGGACGTCCCTGATAACAGCCTTTATACCATTTCCAGAACTTTTTGCAGTTTTTCATTAACTTAGAAAAAATCTCAGATAACTTTTTCATATATTATTTCATTTAAGGTTCTTTTCTATATAAGCAATGATTTCGTCTGTCTGATTAGGATGAAACCACGCCATTTCTCTATCGCGTTTATACCACGTCAATTGCTTACGGGCATATTCTCTTGAATTACTTTGTATCTGTCTTACAGCCTCTTCAAATGGTATATCACCATCAAGATATTTGAATATCTCTTTATATCCTATAGTATTCAAAGCACTCTCACCTCTCTTACTTTGAACGCTTTTTGCCTCATCAAGCAATCCCTGTTCGACCATCTGTAACACACGGTCATTTATTCTTTCATAAAGCTCAGAGTGATCAGCTATCACCTGTCCTCTCTTCACTTTTAAGACCTTATCGCGTGTCAGTCCTATCTTTATTATATTAAAAGGTCTCTTTTTCTTTTCTCCAGTACGAAAGGAAGAATAAGGCTTTCCTGTCATATGACAAATCTCCAGCGCATGAACCACTCGCCGTGGATTATTCTTATCCACTTCCTCCCAATGCTTTGGGTCCATTCGTTTCAACTCATCAACCAACGCTGTCAATCCTTCGTCAGCAAGACGTTGTTTCATCCATTCGCGTGTTTTTTCATCCACGGTAGGAATCTCATCAATACCATTACACACAGCATCAATATACATCATGCTACCACCGGACAATAGCGCTACCCTACCCTCTTTTTCTTTCAGCAACCTCATCACATCTTCTTCGTAAATTGAAGCAGAATAGTAATCGCCAATATGATGTGTTGCAACAAAGTGATGCCGCACCCTCTGCCGTTGTTCTGCAGTAGGTGCGGCAGTTCCTATTGGTATCTCTGCGAATATTTGTCTTGAGTCGGCATTTATGATGTCTGTAGCAAAATATTCTGCCACAGTCAGGCAGAGTTCTGTCTTACCAACACCCGTAGGGCCTGTTATGACAACAAGGTTATCAACCATTATCTAATGATACCTCTCTCTGCTGTTTCAATAAAATCGAGGACATACTTTATCTCAGGCGTTATCTCCATAGTGAGTTTCACTTCTTCAATACCTTCCTTTATGATGCCCTTTGAGTATATCGTATTATATGCTTCACGTATAGCGACTATTGTCTCATTACTGAAACCACGGCGACGCAGTCCTATGAGATTAAGGCCAGCAAAGCGTATTGGTTCCTTTCCGGCAATAACGTACGGTGGAATATCCTGTGATGTACGGCTACCGCCCTGCACCATCACATAACCACCGATATGTACAAACTGATGAACCAGCACCTCTGCTGATATTATAGCGCAATCATCAACAACGACCTCACCGGCAAACTTTGTTGAATTACCTATGATACAGTAATTACCGATTACACAATCGTGAGCCACATGCATATTCTCCATAAGCAGATTGTTATTACCTACTATGGTAGTACCCTTTGATGCTGTACCGCGGCTGATGGTAACATTCTCTCTTATGGAGTTATTATCACCTATCTGGCAAGTCGTCACCTCACCACGGAACTTCAGGTCCTGTGGTTTCGTACTGATACTGGCACCAGGAAATATCTCATTATTAGAACCCATGCGTGTACCCTGATTAAGAGTAACGCTATTCTGCATAACGTTGTTATCTCCAATCACCACATCAGCGTCGATATAGCAGAAAGGACCTATTATATTATTATCTCCAAGTTTAGCGTCCGGATGCACGAATGCCATCGGGCTTATCTGATTTGCCATAAGTTGACGTATTATAATTACTTATTCTTTATTATCTGTCCAGTAAACTGTGCTTCAGCAACCAACTGATCACCAACGAAAATATATCCTTGCATAGTAGATATACCATGACGCACAGGAGCAAGCAGCTCAACCTTAAAGATAAGTGTATCACCAGGCACAACCTTCTTGCGATACTTCACGTTATCAATTTTCAGGAAGTATGTAGAATAGCGTTCTGGTTCATCAAGAGTATTAAGTACGAGCAATCCTCCACACTGTGACATAGCCTCAATCATGAGCACACCTGGCATTACAGGCTCTGTAGGGAAGTGTCCCTGGAAGAAAGGCTCGTTGGATGTAACATTCTTTACACCAACGATGGTAGTACCACTGATGCTTATCACCTTATCAACGAGCTGCATAGGATAGCGGTGTGGCAGTACTTCGCGAATACGGTTTACATCAAGTATTGGAGCCTGGTTAGGATCATACACCGGAGCCTGTATCTCATGCTTGCGTATCTCCTGTCTCATCATACGAGCGAACTTATTATTCACGGTATGACCAGGACGTGTTGCAATGATACGTCCCTTGAGAGGCTTTCCTATAAGAGCCATATCACCGATGATATCAAGGAGCTTATGACGAGTACACTCATTCTCCCATGACAGTGGCTTATGCTGCAGGTAACCCAGTTTCTTAGCATCGATATGCTCGTATCCGAGAGTATCACATATCTTGTCTATGTTTTCCTGTGACTGTTCGTTCTCATAGATTACGATAGCATTATCGAGGTCACCTCCCTTAATAAGTCCAGCCTGCAGGAGTAGCATAATGTCACGTACAAAGACGAAGGTACGTGCCGAAGCTATTTCCTGAGTATATTTATCCATATTATCAATAGTCGCAAACTGCGAATTGATAATCTTAGAATCAAACGAACACATTGCCGTGATAGAGAACTCCTCATCAGGAAGAATAGTGATGCAAGAGCCTGTTGCCTCATCCTTCACTTCCATCTTCTTGCGTATGATGTAGTAATCCTTAGGTGCATTCTGCTCCTGTATTCCCACTTCTTTGATTTTCTCAACATACTTTATAGCGCTACCGTCAAGTATTGGGAACTCTGGTCCATTGACCTGTATGAGACAGTTATCAATACCCATGGCGTACAATGCTGATAAAGCATGCTCTACAGTACTCACACGTACATCTCCCTTACCGAGTACAGTACCACGTTGTGTATCAACTACGTGCTCTGCCACAGCATCAATAATTGGCATGCCTTCCAAGTCAATACGCTGTATCTTATATCCTGTGTTCTCTGCTGCTGGGTTAAATGTCACGGTGAGGCTAAGTCCTGTATGAAGACCCTTGCCGCAGAGTGAGAAACTACCCTTCAGTGTGTTCTGTTTTGTCATATTTTCAATGTATGGTTGTTGTTCTATATATATAAATAAGGTGTAACACTCGTTTGTTATGTTACTATCCTTACTTTGTCAGTTCAGCAATCTTCGCTTGCAGTTCGTTGATAGTCTTCTGCATCTCATTCATCTGACGATACATGTCAGGCAGACGTTTAACAATAGACTGCGAACGGAAATAGTTTGTTAATGTAGTTGGTGGAGTACCGATAAGCGACTGTCCGCTTTCCAGCGAGCTTGGCACGCCAGACTGTGCGCCGAGCTGCACCTTATCGCCTATTGTAATATGTCCGGCAATACCTACCTGTCCGCCAAACATACACCATTCGCCTACCTTTGCGCTACCAGCCACGCCCACTTGTGCAGACATTACGGTGTTAGCACCTATCTCACAGTTGTGCGCTATCTGCACGAGGTTGTCCAACTTCACGCCCTTTCGTATGTAAGTGCTACCCATTGTAGAACGGTCAACGCAGGTATTAGCACCTATTTCGCAATTATCCTCAATGGTTACGATACCAATCTGCGGTATCTTGTCATAGCCATTAGCCGAAGGAGCGAATCCGAATCCATCAGCACCGATAACGGAACCAGCATGAAGAATACAGTTATTACCCACCTTACAGTCGTGATAAATCACTGCATTGCTGTATATCTCAGTGTTGTTGCCCACCTTTGCGTTACGTCCTATTGTCACATGTGGGTGGAAAACACATCCATCACCAATTTCCACGTTAGGACCAATAGCCACGAACGGACCGATATAGCAATCCTTTCCTATTTTTGCTGTTGGATGTATGAATGCGAGTGAGTCAATACCCTTCAGTTTTGGCTTCATAGACTCATACATCTGCAACAGTTTTGCCACTGCTTCGTATGCGCTCTTCACCCTTATCAGCGTTGCCTTTACCGGTTTATCCAGTTGCAATGACTCATCAACGAGTACTACACTAGACTCTGTCTCGTATATATAGCTAATGTATTTTGTATTAGCAAGAAACGATATAGCGCCCGGCTTACCCTCTTCTATCTTGGCAAAGGTATTAACGGTAGCTTCAGGATTACCCTCTACGCGTCCCTGTATCAGTTCTGCTATCTGTTGTGCTTTGAATTCCATCACTTCTCAATTACAATTTAGCGAGTTCTACTGCCATCTGCTCCTGCAGTTCCTTAGCCTTCTCTGCAGCGACAGCGGCAAAGTTCTCTGTATTGTCAGCAAAGATGATGCCGCGGCTTGAGTTCACCAACAGTCCGCATTCCTTTATAATACCATACTGGCACACATCCTGCAGTGAGCCGCCCTGTGCTCCAACGCCTGGCACGAGGAGGAAATGCTGTGGAGCCACCTTACGGATATCCTTGAACATCTCACCTCTTGTAGCGCCAACGACATACATCAGGTTATCAGGCGTTCCCCACTCCTGACTCTTCTTTATCACCTTCTCAAAGAGGCGCTGTCCCTCTGTGTCCGTTGTCTGCTGGAAGTCAAAAGAACCCTTGTTTGATGTCAGAGCAAGAAGTATCACCCATGGCTTCTTCTCTGCCTCGTATGACAGGAATGGCACTACGCTATCCTCGCCCATGTATGGTGCAACGGTCAGTGCGTCAACCTTATATTCGCCAAAGAATGTCTGTGCATACATCTTTGATGTGTTGCCAATGTCGCCGCGCTTAGCGTCTGCAATGATGAACTGCTCAGGATAATTCTCCTGGATATACTTCACCGTCTTCTCGAAAGAGATAAGTCCCTTTACGCCATATGCCTCATAGAAGGCGAGGTTTGGTTTGTAAGCAACGCAATAAGGCGCTGTTGCGTCAATGATAGCCTTGTTGAAGGCGAAGATAGGGTCCTCTTCCTGCAACAGATGCTTTGGCACCTTATTAAGATCTACATCAAGTCCTACACAAAGGAAAGACTTCTTCTGGAATATCTGGTTAACAAGTTCTGCTCGTGTCATATTTATTCTTGATTAAAATTTATGCATTAAGCATTATAAATTATGCATTATGAATTATGCATTATGAATTGCATTAAAGTTCAGCCTCCTTCATTCTCTCTGCGTTCTCTGCAACGGTAAGAGCATCAATCATCTGTTGTATGTCACCACCGAGGAAACCGCTGAGGTCATGCGTTGTAAAACCGATTCGATGGTCCGTCACACGTCCCTGAGGGAAGTTATATGTACGTATCTTTGCGCTTCTATCGCCTGTTGATACAAGGCTCTTACGACGGTTTGCTATGTCATCGACATACTTTTGATGCTCCTTATCGTATATATACGTACGCAGACGTGCGAGAGCACGCTCCTTATTCTTTGGCTGGTCACGTGTCTCCGTACACTCTATGAGGATTTCCTCTGTCTCACCCGTATTAGGGTTCTTCCACATATATCGTGCACGAACACCAGACTCTACCTTGTTTACGTTCTGACCACCAGCACCAGAAGAGCGGAATGTATCCCACTTTATCTCTCCTTCGTTGATTGTCACCTCGAAAGGATCAGCCTCTGGCAGCACGGCTACCGTAGCAGCACTCGTCTGCATGCGTCCGTTTGACTCCGTGACAGGCACTCGCTGTACGCGATGCACGCCTGACTCATACTTCAACACGCCATAAACGTTGTCTCCGCTTACCGCAAAGTCTATCTCTTTGAATCCACCCACGGCACCTTCGTTAGCGTCTGTCACGCTAAGGCTCCAGCCCTTTGACTCGCAGAAACGCTTATACATATTGAACAAGTCACCGGCGAAGAGACAAGCTTCGTCGCCACCTGTACCAGCACGAATCTCCATCTGCACGTTCTTTGCATCCTCTGGATCCTTTGGTATGAGAGCTATCTTCACCTCTTCCTCAAGTCCAGGCAGTGCAGCCTCATTCTCGCTGAGCTGTTCACGCGCCATCTCCTTCATGTCAGGGTCCTGCTCGTTCATAATGATATCCTTTGCCTCACTTATTGCGTCAAGACAGTTGATATAACGCTTTCTTATATCCATGATGTCTCCAAGGTCCTTATATTCCCTTGTCAACTTCACGAATCTCTGCTGATCAGCAATCACCGAAGGGTCTGTAATCAGCGTAGTAACTTCTTCATATCGAGCCTCCAGGCCATCAAGTTTCTGTAATATATCCATATAGTAGCCCGAGACTAATAATTAAATTCACCATACTCACTCTTGATAGTGAGCGACTTCTTACCCTCTTCGATGTGACCAATTACCTGTGCATCGATATTAAAGCTCTTGCTCAGTGCGATAACCTTCTCTGCCTGTTCTGGTGATACGTAAATCTCCATACGGTGACCCATATTGAACACCTTGTACATCTCCTTCCAGTCAGTGCCTGACTGCTCATGGATAAGACGGAAGAGAGGTGGAACAGGGAACATATTATCCTTGATTACGCGGCAGTTGTCATTGACGAAGTGAAGAACCTTTGTCTGCGCTCCACCGGTACAATGCACCATACCATGAATCTCCGAACGCATCTCATCGAGAAGCTTCTTGATGACAGGAGCATAGGTACGTGTTGGTGAAAGCACCAGCTTACCCGCATTAACAGGAGAACCCTCAACGGCATCCTCAAACTTACAGCCGCCAGAATAAACGAGTTCCTCTGGCACAGCGTGGTCGTATGACTCAGGATATTTCTCTGCATAATACTTGCAGAACACATCATGACGAGCAGACGTAAGACCATTACTGCCCATACCGCCGTTATACTCCTTTTCGTATGTTGCCTGACCAAAGCTTGCCAAACCAACGATAACATCTCCAGGACGGATATTGGCATTATCAATAACGTCACTGCGCTTCATACGGCAAGTAACGGTAGAGTCAACGATAATGGTACGAGTAAGGTCGCCCACGTCAGCAGTCTCACCGCCAGTAGCGTATATTCCTACTCCCATCTCACGCATTTCGCTGAGAAGTTCGTCAGTACCATTGATGATTGCAGAGATAACCTCTCCCGGAACGAGCATCTTATTACGTCCGATAGTGCTGCTGACAAGAATATTATCAACCGCACCGACGCACAACAGGTCGTCGGTATTCATGATAAGTGCATCCTGTGCTATACCCTTCCAAACAGAAAGGTCGCCCGTCTCCTTCCAATACATATAGGCAAGGCTTGACTTGGTGCCGGCACCATCAGCATGCATTATGTTACAATACTCAGGATCATTGCCGAGTATATCAGGTATTATCTTACAAAAAGCCTGAGGAAAAATTCCCTTATCGATGTTCTTGATGGCGTTATGCACATCCTCTTTTGCGGCACTTACGCCGCGCATCATGTATCTATTGTCCATACGTGTTATTATATATTTGACTGCAAAGTTAATAAAAATATTTCTAACAGCAAAGATAAGTATTATTACGATTGTAAACAAAGGTTAAATATGTTAATTTTTTATGACCAGCGCATTTTTACCATATTCAGCCGGGTTTTCTAAAATCATAACATTTTCACCCAAAACCACAAAACCATATATCATTGTTTATCAATGCTTTACAATATAGCATAACTATAGCATTGTAATCGTGCAACTTTTACACGGTAATCGCATAACTTTTACACAGTAATCGTGCAACTATTACAGTGTAAAAGTTGCACGATTACAGAGCCATAGTTTAACGATAGTCCGAGTATTCTGCAAATGTTAAATTTCAAACATCCCACAATCACCGATTTTAAGATACGTTAACAATTGCGAAAATCCTAAAAAATTTTACTATAATTAAATAAGGTGTAAATATTTTGTTGTTCAATATTTTTTTTGTAACTTTGTGGCAAATTTATAAAAACACAATGAATAACGTTTACAACACAATTAACCAAGTCGTTGACGACCTATCCTCTGCGGATAGTCTCAAAGGCCTTTTTCACCAGGTACACGACAATGTACCACTGCCTTCCAACGACGCATTAAACGAAATAATACAATTGGCAAGAGGAATACTCTTCCCTGGTTATTTCGGACAATCAAAGGTATCACAGGAAACCATCAAATATCATGTCGGTGTTTCTTTAGAGCGCTTCTATCGCCTGTTGAAGAAACAAGTCATGGCAGGACTTTGCTTTGACATCAACGAACAGCAACCTATCGAGGATGTTCGCGCAAAAGCAAAAGAGATAACCGAGGAAATAGTGCGCCGACTGCCAGAGATACGCAGGATTCTCGCAACAGACGTAGAAGCGGCATTCAACGGCGACCCAGCAGCAACAAGTTTTGGAGAGATTATCAGTTGCTACCCTGTCATACGCACCTTGACAAACTACCGCTTGGCGCACGAACTGCACCTTCTGGGAGTACCACTGATACCACGTATGATAAGTGAATTGGCGCATTCCGAGACCGGTATAGACATACACCCTGCAGCACAGATAGGTCACCACTTCACCATCGACCACGGAACGGGCGTAGTAATCGGCGCCACATGTATCATCGGCAACAATGTGAAGCTGTACCAGGGTGTCACTCTCGGTGCTCTTTCATTCCCACTTGACGCCGACGGCAACCCTATCAAGGGAATACCACGCCACCCGATTCTCGGTGACGACGTCATAGTATATAGTAACGCCACCGTCTTAGGACGCATCACAATCGGCAAAGGCAGCGTGATAGGTGCCAACGAATGGGTCACCACGGACGTAGAACCAGGCGGACGAAAGGTGAGAAAGAAGTTTAGAGACGAAGAATATCAGTAAAAAAGCAAAACAAATATAAACCAAATGGAATTTGAAATGATAGCAAAGACCTTCATGGGTCTTGAAGATATACTGGCTCAGGAGCTTATTGAGCTTGGTGCTAACAACGTACAGAAAGGCTGCCGCGTGGTGACTTTCACCGGAGACAAGGCAATGATGTATCGCGCGAACTTCGCAACAAGGACAGCAATACGAATCCTTAAGCCTATAAAGCACTTCAAAGCGAAGAGCGCCGATGATGTTTACGATGCCATCCTCGCCATCGACTGGAGCGAATACATAGGCGAAGGCAAGACATTCACCGTAGATTCTATCGTGTATAGCGACAGTTTCAGCAACTCACGCTTCGTGACATACAAGGTAAAGGATGCCATCGTAGATCAGTTCCGCGAGAAGACAGGCAAGCGTCCTAACATATCCGTTTCTGATCCTGACGTACGTCTGAACATACACATTTCCGATGACAACGCCACCGTATCGCTCGACTCCAGCGGCGAGTCACTTCACCGTCGTGGTTACCGTCAGGAGACAGTAGAGGCACCTCTCAATGAGGTTCTCGCAGCGGGCATGATAATGATGACCGGATGGAAAGGCGAGACGGACTTCATCGATCCTATGTGCGGCAGTGGCACTCTTCCTATCGAGGCAGCACTCATTGCACGTAACATGGCACCAGGCATCTTCCGCAAGGAGTATGCATTTGAGAAGTGGGCAGACTTCGACGCCGACCTCTTTGACGAGATTTACAACGATGACAGCCGCGAACGCGAGTTCAATCATCATGTCTATGGATACGATATCGACTTCAAGGCCGTTAATATGGCAACGACTAACGTAAAGGCTGCCGGTCTTACCTCTGACGTTACCATAGCACAGCAGGATTTCCGTAACTTCCAGGGACACGAAGAAAAGGCTCTCATCGTGACAAACCCTCCTTACGGCGAGCGTATCTCTACGCCTAACCTCCTTGACACATACAAGATGATTGGCGAACGCCTAAAGCACGCATTCAAAGAGGGCGACGCATGGATTCTGTCATATCGCGAAGAGTGTTTCCAGCAGATTGGACTGAAGCCTAGTCTTAAGGTTCCTATGTATAATGGTTCGTTGGAATGCGAATTCCGCAAGTACAGTATCTTCGACGGCAAACTGCGTGAGTTCCGCGAAGAGGGCGGCATTGTAAAGACAGAAGAGGAAAAGCGCAAGATGGCTGAGAAGCGTCGTTCATGGCAGAAGCGTGACTACGACAAGAAACAGGAGGAGCGCGTGGATAATGAAGAGGCAGACATCCTGAACTTCCGCTTCCGTTCATTGGAGAAAGCACGTGCCGCACAGAGTGCACAGGGCAGAAAGCCTTTCGGAAAGCACGACGGAGAGAAGCGTGGAGGAAAGCGTTTTGACCGCGAGAACGGCGATCGTCCGTTCAAGAAAGGCGGCAAGCCTTTCGGAAAGCGTGAGGGACGACAGGACAAATACGAGAGTCGCCAGGACAGACAGAATGATCGCAAGCGTTTCTTCGGCAAGAATGACGAGGATTAATAGTATCATATTATTGTTATCGTTGCTTATCACACCCTTGAAAACAATGGCACAGCAGAAGCAATTCACCCTCGAAGACCTGAACTTTGGAGGCCGCCACTACTATGAGATGACGCCAGAAAGACGTCACTATCAGTGGTGGGGCAAACAACTGTTGCGTCTTGAGGTGGACAAGGTATCCGTCATTGACAGGAAGAACACAGAGACGGTGCTCTTCACGCTTGACGATCTGGAGGCTGCAATGCCAAAAGACGAGGGTATCGTAGGCATCAACCTGCTCAACAGCACCTTTCCTTACGGAGAGATGTCATGCGCTCTGATAAAAACACCAAAAGATCGTGTACTCTTTGACTTTAAGAGCCGTAAGATTGCATGGAGACAGAAGCATTCCGGTTCACTGGAATGGAACAAAGAGAGCCGTTCGGACGCCTTTTCGAAGGATGACAACCTATGGATACGCCTCAGCGACGGTACGGAATGTCAACTGACGGAAGACGGTTCACGAGAGATTGTCTATGGACGTAGCGTTCACCGCAATGAGTTCGGCATAGAGAAGGGCACATTCTGGTCGCCTGACGGCACCAAACTTGCCTTCTACCGCATGGATCAGACAATGGTAGCGGACTATCCGCAGGTGAATACTTTTGGAAGAATAGCTACGCACGAGCCAGACAAATATCCTATGGCAGGCATGACGTCACACGAGGTAACCGTAGGCATATACGATAGCAAGACGAAAAAGACTGTTTTCCTTAACGTCGGCGACCCAAAAGACAGGTATTTCACCAATATACAATGGGCACCGGATGGCAAGAGCATCTATCTCTTTGAGCTAAACCGCGACCAGAACAAAGCAACACTGGACTGTTATGACGCTGTAACAGGCGAGAAGAAGAACACCCTTTACACAGAAACGGATGAGAAATACGTTGAACCTCTGCATCCTATATCATTCCTGCCATGGGACAGCGACAAGTTCCTGATGTTCAGCCAAAGAGAAGGTTACATGCGTCTTTATCTTTACGACACAAAAGGTAAGATGATACGCAAGGTCACCGATGACACGGCAAAGGGAATAGCGAACAAAGAATACATCGTTCGCGATATTCTGGGCTTCAACAAGAAAGAGAAGAGCGTTATCGTCAGGGCGAACGTCAGTCAATACACATCAATGAATATCGTTTCATTCTCTGTTGACGGCAATGAAGCAAATATACTCGATGGTGGCTACGGCGTCTGTGACGGACAGTTGTGCGAGGATGGTTCATATATCATCAATCAATTCTCAAACCCCAATGTACCACGCGCATATCAGTTGCTTGGCACTGGCATGAAGAAAGCAGAGAGAAGGGACTTGTTCGTAGCAAAAGAGCCATGGGAAGGTTATGCCATCCCACATATATCAGTGGGTAATATCACTGCCGCTGACGGTAAGACGAACCTGAAATATCGCGAGGTATTGCCTCCTGATTTCGATGAAAGCAAGCAATACCCTACGGTGTTGTATGTCTATGGCGGTCCGCATGCTCATCTGATAGAGGACTCACGTAACCTTGCAGCGCGCTCGTGGGAGATATACATGGCGCAAAAGGGTTACATAGTTTATGTACTTGACAGTCGTGGATCGGAGAACAGGGGCAAAGAGTTTGAGCAAGTGACGTTCCGGCAGTTGGGACAGGAAGAGATGAAGGATCAGATGAAGTTCGTTGAGTATTTCTCTGCCCTACCCTATGTAGATAAGAACCGCATCGGAGTACATGGATGGAGCTATGGTGGATTTATGACAATATCGCTGATGCTCAATAATCCCGACATATTCAAGGTCGGAGTAGCAGGCGGTCCTGTGACGGACTGGAAGTATTACGAGGTAATGTACGGCGAACGTTATATGGATACGCCAGAACAGAATCCAGAAGGTTATGCCAAGACGTCGGTGATAGACAAGGCAAAGAACCTGAAGGGAAGGTTGCAGATTATAATTGGTGCCAACGACCCCGTTGTTGTTCCTCAGCATGCGATGCTGTTTATCAACGCCTGCAACGAAGTTGGCACACAACCAGATTTCTACATCTACCCCGGCGAAGAGCATAACATGCAAGGACACATGTCAGTGCATCTGCATGAGAGAATAACGAGGTATTTTGACGATTTCCTGAAATAACATAGCAAGAGAACATATAGACAACAAGAAAACAAAACATATAAAATAACAAAATAACTATGAAGATTTTACTTTTAGGCTCAGGTGGCCGCGAACACGCTTTGGCATGGAAGATTGCACAGAGCGAGAAGTGTGAGAAACTGTTTATCGCCCCTGGCAACGCTGGTACTGACGGCGTTGGCGGAAAAGGCGAGAACGTAGCAATGAAGGCTGATGACTTCGAGGCTATAAAGCAGTTTGTAGTAGAACAGAAGGTGGACATGGTTGTCGTTGGACCAGAAGATCCTCTGGTGAAGGGTATTTACGATAACCTCGGCAGCGATGAGCGCACAAAGAACATTCCTGTTATCGGACCATCAAAGGAAGGTGCTGTACTGGAAGGTTCAAAGGACTTTGCCAAGGCTTTCATGAAGCGTCACAATATTCCTACAGCAGCATACGAGACATTTGACGGAGAACATCTGGAGGAAGGTCTTAAGTTCCTTGAGACACTACAGGCACCTTACGTACTGAAGGCTGACGGTCTCTGCGCTGGTAAGGGCGTTCTTATCCTTGATACGCTCGAAGAGGCAAAGAAGGAGCTGAAGGAAATGCTCGGCGGTATGTTCGGTAATGCTTCTTCACGCGTTGTCATTGAGGAGTTCCTCTCAGGTATTGAGTGCTCTGTATTCGTTCTCACCGACGGAAAGAACTACAAGATTCTGCCAGAGGCTAAGGACTATAAGCGTATCGGTGAGGGCGACACAGGCCTTAACACTGGCGGCATGGGTTCTGTCACACCTGTTCCTTTCGCAACAAAGGAATGGATGCAAAAGGTAGAAGAGCGTATCATAAAGCCTACTGTTGATGGTCTGGCTGAGGAGAACATCTGCTATAAGGGATTCATCTTCTTCGGTCTTATCAATGTTAAGGGCGAACCAATGGTGATAGAGTATAACTGCCGCATGGGAGATCCTGAGACTGAGAGCGTTATGCTGCGTATCAAGTCTGATCTTGTTGATTTGCTTGAAGGCGTAGCAGAGGGTAATCTCGACACAAGAGCGATAGAGTTTGACCCTCGTTCTGCTGTCTGCGTAATGATGGTAAGCGGTGGCTATCCAGGAGACTATAAGAAGGGATTCCCTATCACTGGCATTGAGAATGTAGAGGGTTCTATCGTATTCCACAGTGGCACAGCAATGAAGGACGGTCAGGTAGTAACTGCTGGCGGTCGCGTCATCTGCGTAAGCTCTTATGGTGCTGACAAGGAAGATGCTTTGAAGAAGTCTTTCCAGGAAGCAGAGAAGATTAAGTTCGAAGGTAAGTACAACCGTCGTGACATCGGTCAGGACCTCTAAACAAAAAGATATAAGTGCTGAAGCTCTTCATACTAAATAAGTGGACACTAATAATGCTTGTCGGAGTTATCTCTGCAGCATTATACTCTTTTGGATACGAAAGAGTGGCGGGAGCATTGTTCGCCGTCACAATTGCAGTATTCATAATACGCTCTGCATACAAAAACCCTCAAGCACTCGGCGCGGCATACTGCGCTGGTGCCATGACGGGACTGGCAGGCATGGCATCGGTTTACTCCCTCGCCGTAACACCACTATTATTGATGTATATGCTCGGCCCGCTACAGGCACGTTCATTCAGAATGACAATGGCTATGCTTATAGGCGTCGCTACACCGTTCTGGATATACCTGCCATACTATCTCTACACAACATTCTTTACCGCTTACTAGTGTAATCCATGCTTGACATATTAATACAATTCGGTTCTTTCGGAATGTTCATAGCAGCATTTCTCGCCGGCAGCTTCTTTCCCTTCAGCAGTGAAGCGGTGATGCTGGCGCTGATGGCTATGGGTGTGGATCCATGGGAACTGATAATATATGGCACAGCGGGAAATGTTCTCGGTTCTGTCTTCAACTATTGCGTAGGACGCATGGGAAAAGAGGAATGGTTTGAGAAATATCTGCATGTCAAACCAGAACAAATGGATAAGGCACGACGCTTCATGAGAGGCAGAGGTGCATACATGGGGTTCTTTGCCTTCATACCATTACTCGGTTCTGCCATCACGATACTGCTCGGACTGATGAGAGCTAACGTTGTCATTACATTTACAAGCATCACAATAGGTAAGGTAATACGATACATCGTACTCATATACGGTGCCTTTCTTGTAGAGTGGATAGTAAAAATGTTTATAAATTAAAAAATATCAATCATGAAACAATTCAAGCTCGTGGATAATATCTTAGGATGGGTGACATTCTTTGTTGCCGCATTCGTATATTGTTCCACAATTGAACCTACGGCGTCCTTCTGGGATTGCCCGGAGTTTATCACAACGGGCTACCTACTTGAGGTAGGTCACCCACCAGGCGCACCATTCTTTATGCTCACGGCAAATCTCTTCTCACAGTTTGCCAGCGACGCAACACAGGTAGCAAGAATGGTAAACACTATGTCAGCACTGTTGTCTGCGGCATGTATTCTATTCCTCTTCTGGTCTATCACGCATCTTGTTCGCAAACTGTTGATAGACAAATGGGAAGAGTTATCTCTCACAAAGATGATAGCAATAGAGGCATCAGGCCTTGTTGGTGCACTGATATACACATTCAGTGATACATTCTGGTTCTCTGCTGTAGAAGGTGAGGTGTATGCATATTCTTCTTGCTTCACAGCCGTTGTCTTCTGGATGATACTGAAATGGGAAGATAATGCTGATGAGCCAGGCTCTGACCGTTGGTTGATTCTTATTACATATATGACAGGTCTCTCTATCGGCGTTCACTTGCTGAATCTCTTGTGTATCCCTGCCATCGTATTGGTATATTACTACAAGAAGTTCCCACAGGCAGACCTCAAAGGTTCACTCATCGCACTCGGTATCAGTGTTGTTCTGGTTGCTGCAGTGCTGTACGGTGTTGTTCCGGGTATCATAACTGTTGGCGGATGGTTTGAGCTTTTCTTTGTCAACACACTCGGCATGCCATTCAACACAGGCACTATCATATACATTGCTTTGCTTATTGCTACGGTGCTGTGGGCTATCTACGAGACATACAAGAACAACAGCAAGATACGCGGTAACATTTCATTCCTTCTTGCCGTAGGTATGCTCGGCATTCCATTCTACGGCTTTGGCTGGAGCGCTGTCGTTATAGGCATCATCATCCTTGCATTGCTGTGGGTTGGCATATCATTCAAGAAAGGTGGCGTAGAGGTTGTTACAAATCGTATGAAGAACACAGCACTGTGCTGTATGCTCATGCTGATGATAGGCTATTCTACATACGCTGTAATCGTAGTTCGCTCTTCTGCTAACCCACCAATGGACCAGAACTCTCCTGAGGATATCTTCACATTGGGCAACTATCTCAGCCGCGACCAGTACGGTGACAGACCTCTCTTGTATGGTCAGGCTTACACTTCACAGGTAGCATTGGACATAGAGGGTAACATGTGTATTCCTCGTACAAAGAAGGGTGCTCCAATATATCAGCAGGTAGAGAAGAAGAATGCTGATGATAAGGACGCATACTTCGTTGTTCGCACAAAGGATTCATACGAATATGCACAGAATATGCTCTTCCCTCGTATGCATGATTCAGGTCATGCTCAGGCATACGAAGACTGGATGGGCGGTGTAGAAGGCACGATAAAGAACTATGATCGCTGTGGCGAGATGATACAGGTAAAGGTTCCTACATTCATTGAGAACATACGTTTCTTCTTGTCTTATCAGTGTAACTTCATGTATTGGCGTTACTTCATGTGGAACTTTGCAGGCAGACAGAATGACTTGCAGGGTAATGGAGAACTTGAACATGGTAACTGGATTACAGGTTTCTCATTCATTGATAATGCAATGCTTGGTGATCAGAGCCGTTTGCCTGATGATTTGAAGGAGAACAAGGGCCACAACGTATTCTATTGTCTCCCTCTTATACTCGGTCTCATAGGACTCTTCTGGCAGGCTTATCGCGGACGTAAGGGAATACAGCAGTTCTGGGTTGTTTTCTTCTTGTTCTTCATGACTGGTCTCGCTATCGTGATATACCTGAACCAGACACCTATGCAGCCACGTGAGCGTGACTATGCTTACGCAGGTTCCTTCTATGCTTACGCTATATGGTGTGGCATGGGCGTTGCTGCTATTATTGACATGATAACACGCAAGTTAAAGAAAGAGAACGTGGCTCTCGCCGCTGTTGTCAGTGTTGCCGCATTGCTCGTTCCTATCCAGATGGCTTCACAGACATGGGACGACCATGATCGTTCAGGCCGTTATACTTGTCGTGACTTCGGTCAGAACTACCTTATGTCTATGCAGGACGAAGGTAATCCTATCATCTTCACAAACGGTGATAACGATACCTTCCCACTATGGTATAACCAGGATGTAGAGCAGTGTCGTACCGATGCACGCGTATGTAACCTTTCTTATCTGCAGACAGACTGGTATATTGACCAGATGATACGTCCAGCATGGAATTCTCCTTCACTACCTATCACATGGTCTCGTCTTGACTACTGTTCTGGTACAAACGAGTATATCGACGTCAAACCAGAATACAAGGAACAGATACTACAGTATTTCAAGGAATCTCCTGAAGAGGCAGCAAGACAATTCGGTGAGGATCCATTCGAAATAAAGAACGTATTGACTCGTTGGGTTCGCGGACAGAAGGACAATAAGGAGATGCACGTCATACCAACAGATACGCTCTATATGAATATTGATAAGGAAGCGGTATTGAAGAGTGGTATGATGCTACCTAAGGACTCTATGGGTAACGTTGTTATACCAGAGCGTATGGCTATCTCACTTGCAGGAAAGAGAGCGCTTTACAAAGGCGACTTGATGATGCTTGAAATGGTGGCAAACAGCAACTGGACACGTCCATTGTATATTGCCCTCACCGTAGGACAGGATAACTTCATGAATCTCGGAGAGAACTTTATACAGGAGGGTCTCGTAAACCGTATCACACCATTCCAGACTGATGAGTCAACAAACTTTGATACAGAAAAGGTTTACAAGAACCTGATGACAAGATTCAAGTACGGTGGTCTTGAGAAGAAGGGACTATATCTTGACGAGACAGTATCACGTATGTGCATGACACACCGCAGACTCTTCGGCAGTCTTATCACTCACCTCATTGCTGAAGGTAAGATGGATAAGGCTGAAAAGGCTATAGCGTATGCAGAAAAGGTATTGCCAGCATATAACCTTCCATACAATTATATGAATGGTGGTGCAGACTTCGCAGAGGCTTATTACAAACTCGGACAAAAGTCAAAGGGTGATCAGGTAATAAAGGATATGTGGAAGATTTCAACACAGTATCTCAACTGGTATCTCTCACTCTCTCCTGCACGCTTCAACTCATCACAGCGCGAATGCATGTATCAGTTATTCATCATGCAAAGACTGACAGAGATTGTAGCACCTGCTGATGCTGTATTTGCTGACAGGCTCACAAAAGAGCTTGAGCAGTATGCAAGTGCATTTGAGAACCGCGGCGGTTCTTTCAACTAAATATAAAAAAGGTACAAGGGCATGAACACCATTGTTCATATCCTTGTACCTTCTTTATTAATATTCTCAAACGACAAGTAAGTATTCTTACTTTTACAGACTACTTATTTCTAAACTATCTTTATCAAATAGATGATAATAGAACAACCATCCAAATGGCTTCGTTGGATATATCCTAACGCTCTATGGCGAATGAATCCTGACGAGCACGCGATATATCTCACCTTTGACGACGGACCAATACCAGAGGCTACACCTTTTATCCTTGACACACTGAAGGAGTTTGGTGTTAAGGCTACGTTCTTTATGGTTGGCGAGAATGTAAAAAGACATCCCGAGCTATACAAAAGAATCATTGATGAAGGTCATAAGGTAGGAAACCACACATACAACCACATGGGTTGCATGAAACATCTGGTAAGAACATACTTACAAAACATTGATAAGGCTGACGAGTTAATACACTCCAACCTATTCAGACCACCACATGGATGGATGTGGACAACGTCTTATCGACGAATAATGAGAAAAGGTTACAAAATAGTGATGTGGGATCTTGTCACACGCGATTACTCTCATAACCTTAATGCATTCGACATTGTAAGAAACATTGTATTGTACACACGAAACGGTTCTATCATCACCTTCCATGACTCGTTAAAAAGCATTGAGAAGCTGCAGTATGCTTTACCTGCATCACTGAGATATCTAAAAGAAAAGGGATATGAATTCAAAACCTTCGAATAACATACACGCTGATATATTATTACATTGCTGCTGCGCACCATGCTCCAGTGCAATTCTTGAATGGATGCTTAACAACAATGTTACACCTATTATATATTATAGCAACCCTAATATCTATCCAGAAGAAGAATATCTAATACGTAAGAACGAGATAACAAAATATGCCGAGAAACTCGGTCTCACAATAATTGACGATGACTATGACCACGATAACTGGTTACAGTATATCAAAGGTATGGAAGAAGAACCAGAGCGTGGGGCTCGTTGTCTGCAATGTTTCAAGTTACGTCTTCTCCGTACAGCAAAGAAATGCAAAGAACTGGGCATAAAGGAGTTCACTACTACATTAGCCTCAAGCCGTTGGAAGTCTCTATCGCAGATAAACGAGGCAGGACAATGGGCAGCACAACAGGTAGGCGACGTCACATTCAATGAACGCAATTGGAGAAAAGGAGGCTTACAGGAACGTCGTAACCAACTATTAAAGGAAAATGGTTTCTACAATCAGCTTTATTGCGGTTGTGAATTCAGCATAAACAAATAAGAAAGAGAAAACAAACAACGATAACCAAACAACTCAATAATATGAAAAAACTACTCTCTCTACCACCAAACCTTGTTGACTGTTTTCATGATGTCACAGGATTGGATAAAAACGAATGGTATTGCACCAACGATCCCGTTGGAAAGAAATTAGGTTCCGGTGGCGGCACCACATGGCTCATGCAGCAATGTTATGAAGCAACGGCAGAAAAACAGTCCTTTGACGAATGGCTTGCATCAGACAAACGCATCATTCTTCATGCAGGAGGACAAAGCAGACGTCTGCCTTCATACGCTCCTTCAGGAAAGATACTCACACCAATACCTGTTTTCCGTTGGGAGAGAGGACAACGTATATCACAAGACCTCTTATCATTACAGATACCACTCTACGAACGTATCATGGCGAATGCTCCAAAGAAGCTCAACACCATGATAGTCAGCGGTGATGTTTATATACGAGCAACAGAACCAATAGGCAACATTCCTGATGCTGACGTGGTATGTTACGGACTATGGCTTGATTCAAGCATAGCGAAAGATCATGGCGTCTTCGTATCATCACGCAAAGAACCAACAAAGATGCAATGCATGTTGCAGAAGCCTTCACTTAAGAAACTGTCTGAAGTGCTGGAAAACGGATATTACCTTACAGACATTGGCATCTGGATGCTTTCAGACAAAGCGTTAAAACTCCTCATGAAGAAAAGCATGAAGGATGCAAACAACAGTTCTTGTGGAGAAGAAGCAAGCAACATTCGTAACTATGACATGTATTCAGACTTCGGTTGCGCATTAGGAACAAACCCTTCTGCACCCGATGACGAAGTAGGAGAACTGTCTGTTGCCATATTACCTTTACCAGGAGGCGAATTCTATCACTATGGCACCACGCACGAGATAATATCATCTACGCTTGATATACAGAATATCGTAAATGACCAGCGTGAGATAATGCATAACTCACGCAAGTCTCATCCATCATTATTCGTTCAAAACACACGTCTTGACATTTCGTTCAACGAAGACAACAAGAATATATGGATAGAAAACAGTGTCATCAGCAGCGGTTGGACACTAACAAACGACAATGTCGTAACGGGTGTTCCCGATAATGATTGGAACATTTCGTTAAAAGAAGGCATATGCATTGACGTCGTACCTATTAATGATAAGGAATATGTCGTACGTCCATACGGTTTCAACGACAAATTCCGCGGTGACATCACCGATGGCATAACAGAATTCCTTGGCAAACCTTTCACACAATGGGCAGCAGAACGAAATGTTGACATCACTTCAATCGAAGGAAAGGAAGACTTACAGTCTGCTCGTATCTTCCCAATAGTGGACAACACGTCAGACATGGGCGCATTGCTCACTTGGATGATAAACGACAATATCACAAAGGAACCACAATCTGAAAATGACCGTTGTGCAACCTTATGGAACAACGCCAAGAAACTCTCTGCTGACGAGATATCATCATTTGCAAACCTTCGCCGTTTGACAGCACAACGCACTGCCTTACGTGCAGAAAATCTCACTGCATTGGCAAAGAATCATCAGCATAGTGTCTTCTTTCAGATAGACCTTGACGATGCAGCGAAACAGTTTGTTAGTCATAATCTTGACATCCCGGAGCCAATCAGTGAAGACAGTACACTGATGAAGCAAATTCACGACAACATGTTCCGTTCCGAGTTGCTTCGCATGAAGGGAGCAGGTGGTGAGAAAGAAGCAGACAAAGCATTCAAATTACTCCGTCATGGTTTGACAGCGCCACTGTTAAAGGACAAGCAAAATCCTGTAAAGTCCGTTTATGACGACCAGATAGTATGGGGCCGTTCTCCTGTCCGCATTGATATAGCAGGCGGATGGACAGACACTCCACCATTCTGTCTTATGGAAGGCGGCAATGTTATAAACCTCGCAATAGAACTTAACGGACAACCACCACTGCAAACATACGTCAAGCCAACCAAAGAACCTGTAATCATACTCCGAAGCATAGACCTTGGAGCAGAGGAACGTATCACATCATACGAAGAGTTAGCAGACTTCCATCACGTTGGCTCTCCTTTCTCCATTCCTAAGGCAGCATTATCCCTTGCAGGCTTCCATCCTGACTTCTGTTCAGAGAGATATGCCACATTAACCGAACAGCTTCAAGCATTCGGCAGTGGTATAGAACTGACCATGCTTTCTGCCATTCCAGCAGGAAGCGGTTTAGGAACCAGCAGCATTCTTGCTGCAACAGTGCTCGGTGCCATCAATGACTTCTGCTCATTAGCGTGGGACAAGAACGAGATAGGTCGTCGAACACTCGTCCTTGAGCAACTATTGACATCAGGCGGAGGATGGCAAGACCAGTATGGTGGACTGTTACGAGGCATAAAGCTTCTCCAGACGGAACGAGGATTCGATCAAAGTCCTATGGTTAGATGGCTTCCTAACGAGCTTTATACTCAACCAGAATATGCACAATGCCATCTCCTTTATTATACAGGCATCACGCGTACTGCTAAGACACTCCTTGCAGAGATAGTGCGTCGCATGTTCCTCAATCATCATGACGAGATAGCCATCTTGCGAGACATGAAGGAACACACGCTGCAATTATACGAAACCATACAACGTGGTGACTTCTATGGTCTTGGCACTGCCATCCGCAAGACATGGTTACAGAATCAAGCCATGGACAACGGTACCAATCCTGCTCCAATAAAAGCATTGACCGATATGGTTGATGACCTGTGTCTTGGCTATAAACTGCCGGGCGCTGGTGGCGGTGGTTACATGTACATGGTAGCAAAGGATCCTGAGGCAGCAGCACGCATTCGAAAGATATTCAATGATAATCCAATAAACAAGAACTCCCGATTCGTTGACATGACGCTCAGCGAGAACGGACTACAGATAAGCCGCAGCTAATGCAACTACAAACCCCTGTAAACATTCCCAAGGCAACCTTTCACATACAGCCTAAGGACAAGATACTATTCGTCGGCTCTTGCTTTGCAAACAATATCGGCGAACGATTTCGCGATGACAATTTCGATGTCATCGTGAACCCTTACGGCGTAATGTACAATCCTGCCTCTGTTTTACACACTGTTCAACAAGCCATTACTGATGGAACGATAGGTTCCGAGGGTGTTGACATAGCAGTCTTCACCCTCGGCACCAACCACGTATATATACTCAACGAGACAGGAGAGATAGTAGATAACTGTCAGAAGAGACCACAACGACTCTTTACGGAGAAGGAACTCACCATTGAAGAATGCTGCCATTACCTTGACGAAGCCACCTCACTGCTTCTCTCACGTAATCCTTCCACGCACATTATCTTCACCGTCAGTCCCATACGCTACGCTAAATACGGATTCCATGAGAGTCAATTATCAAAGGCCACGCTACTCTTATCCGTCAACAACCTCCAATCATCACAAAGGCACTATTTCCCTGCCTACGAGATAATGAACGATGAGCTTCGCGACTATCGTTTCTATGACACAGACATGCTACACCCATCGTCTCAGGCGGTAGATTATATTCATGAAAGATTCATCGACACATACTTTTCTTCGTCTGCCAGGCAGTACATTGAAGAATGGAGACCTATACGCAAAGCACTAAGTCACCGTCCTTTCAATCCAGAGAGCGAAGAGCACAAAGCGTTCATGCAGAAGGTTCTTTCAGACAAACAACGATTCCTTGAGAAATGGACATAATACATCTATCCGACATATCCTCTACCAATGCCTACGTGTTGCAATTACTCAATGCGCCCGTAGGTTCTTCACCATTCCGTGATGGAAAAGAAGGCATTTTCTTATGCGACTACCAGTCAGCGGGCAAGGGAATGGGCACGAACAAATGGGAAAGCGAAGCAGGCAAGAACCTGTTGTTCAGCATTCTCGTGCATCCATCGTGGCTTCCTGCATCAAAGCAGTATCTAATATCCATGGTACAAGCGGTATCATTGTGCGAGGTTTTGTCAGAATACACCGACGGCATAACCATCAAATGGCCTAACGACATCTATTGGCACGACAAGAAGATAAGCGGAACGCTCATCGAAGGCAACATACAAGGTCGCAATATGAGCAATATGGTTATCGGCACGGGAATAAACATCAACCAAGAAATATTCTTAAGTGACGCGCCTAATCCCATTTCACTGCGGAATATCACAGCAACCGTTCATGACAAGGCGGATATTCTTAACCGTATCATAACACGTTTTGAGCATCACCAGTCAACACTAAAGGCTGACTTAGAGTCTGGTTTAGAACCTTCTATTATAGCAACATACCATAATCACCTTTACCGCAAAGAAGGTTTGCATGAATATCAGGACAAAGACGGATTATTCAAGGCATCTACTGTCAACGTAAAACCCAACGGAATACTTGTTCTTAAACGCGAGAACGGTACTATATCAGAATACGAATTCAAAGAAGTAAAATTCATTTTATAATATATGGAAGACTCATTATTATCATCATTGTCTCAGTTACGCGCTCTTTTCAAAGACGCGGCCCCCACTGACGCAAAGACAATAAATGATTATGCATGGCTCATTGCCAAGACACTCCTGCAACACGTCACTGAGATTGATGCGTTGACAGCCCGTCAATTACTTGCAGACTATATCAAACTGCCCGTTGAAAAGCCTTCAAGACTTCATTCAGCCATACTCAGTGCAGCAATAAAGGTTGCAGACAAGACCAATGACTTCCATTTCATTCCGTTCCTTGAACTATGGGGTCCAAGCAATCTCAGGGAAGAAGACTACGTACGTCAGGTAATACCAAGCACCCCTTCCGGTCCTAATGCAGGAAAAACATTCCCATCACTGGCAGAGAAGGTAGTAAAGGCGTATGCCAAGGCACGTCTGTTGCGTCCTGAAGAGGATTCATCCGAGAAAAGCTTCAATATGCTTTCTCCTCTCTTTGAGATGAAAGGCTATGATATGGAAGCAGGATGTCTGAATATCAGAAGGATGCTTGTCACCCGAATAAAGGAAGCTGTCAGCAAGGAAGGACGTAAACTTATCTTTGTTACCCTCACATCTCCAGAAGGCATCAACACAGAATGCATCTCCAGCGCTCTTGTTCCTCACCCACTCCATCCGCTTCCAGAGGGAAAACGTCACTACGTCAACATCGGACAGATGTACGATTGCATCCTGCGACACAAGAAATCCGATGCAACAGACCCTACGAAAGAAGACACGCTGACGATATCTGACGCCTATCTTTCACCATCCAAGCCTCAAGACTTCTTCAAAGAGGAGTTCGGATATATCGAAAGCATAGACCAACAGCATTCCCACATGCATATCTACGATGGTCATTCGCGTCACTTCGTAGCGCCAATACTTCGTTTCAGTAAGGAACAAGCAGGCGATTTCGTTCGTTTCATTCCTATCATCCCACTGGCATCAAAGTTCAAAAGCGCAATAATCATTGGCAAAGCGTCCGTTACCGACAACGATTTCATCGCCTCTCCTCTCATCAGGCAGATAAAGATAACCAGCATCTATGCGGAAAAGCATTATGCTTCATGGACGCTTACAGATGAAAGTCAACCTATCACCGAACTACTCTCGCCTTATCAGTTGTCTCAAGGCGAGACATCACAAAGCTTTACTAAGGGTTTCATTTCACTGACAGAGGATAATCTGTTGCCTTCATACATTTCAGACAGCAAAGAAACACTATCCTTGTCCGCCACATACAACGCTGTCATATACCTAAGACGTGGCAAGGATGGAGTAAAACGGCCGCATGTTAGTAAGGTTAATGGTTAAAACGATGGCATCAAAACGCAATGTTTTGATGCCATCGTTTTTTATTTCTCATAGCGTTGTCCCCAGAGTTTCAGCATTTGCTGGTATTGCTTTTCCTCCATTGGAGAGTGTTGTGCATGCCACAGTCGTGTATCAGTCAACGCATCTGGCATATACTGTTGTGCGGCGAAGTTACCAGGATAGTCATGCGGATAGATATATCCATCATGATAACCCAGCTGCGCCATTAGTTTTGTCGGTGCATTACGCAGATGCAAAGGCACAGGAAGGTTTCCCGTCTGTTGCACCAGTTGCAGGGCGTCGTTTATTCCGCAGTATGCTGAATTACTCTTTGGCGATGTAGCAAGATACACACACGCCTCAGCAAGTGCTATACGTGCCTCTGGCCATCCTATCTTCATAACGGTATCAAAGGCTGCATTTGCCAATAACAGTGCGTTAGGATTTGCCAGTCCTATATCTTCCGAAGCACTGATGACGAGTCGTCTCGCTATGAATTGCGGGTCTTCACCGCCTTCTATCATGCGCGCCATCCAATATAATGCGGCATCTGGGTCGCTGCCGCGTATGGATTTTATGAAAGCAGAGATAATATCATAGTGCATCTCTCCCTGTTTGTCATAGGCAAGTGGATTCTGTTGCAGACGGTTCTCTACGAGTTTGTCGGTTATCTCTACCCTCTCCGTTGACTCTGACTCCACGACAAGCTGCAGTATATTCAACAGTTTTCTTGCATCACCGCCACTATACCTCATCAGTGCAGCCGTCTCCGTCAGTTGAATGTCACGTTTCTTCAACTCCACATCAGTGGTAATGGCTCGCTGCAGCAGTTCCTCCAGATCTTCTTTCTCCAACGATTTCAGCACATACAGCTGACAGCGCGACAACAAAGGTCTTATCACCTCAAAGGAAGGATTCTCTGTTGTGGCTCCTATCAGCGTCACTATACCTCGTTCCACTGCACCGAGCAGCGAGTCCTGTTGCGACTTTGAGAAACGGTGTATCTCATCGATGAACAGTATTGGCGAAGCAGAAGAAAAGAAACGGTTGTTCTTTGCCTTGTCAATCACCTCGCGCACATCCTTCACACCGCTGGTCACTGCCGAGAGTGTGTAGAAAGGCGTCTCTAGTTTATTGGCTATAATCTGCGCCAATGTTGTCTTGCCGACTCCCGGAGGTCCCCATAGTATAAAGGAAGAGATACGTCCCGAGTCAATCATATTTCTCAGCACGGCTCCTTCGCCTACAAGGTGTTTCTGTCCTATATATTCATCTAGCGTCTTTGGACGCAGTCTTTCTGCTAATGGTTCCATCACTTTCTCTTTTTCTTTGGTTGGAAGTTAGGATTGTACGACTTCGGTTTGTTGTTCTTACCGGAGTATCCGGACTTACCAGGATATCCAGACTTTCCAGAATTACCGGTCTTTCCCGAATTGCTATGCGTCTCATCCTTATACCAGAAGAAATACTGTCTCTGTGCCAGTTTCTCCTTCTGAGTCTTAGCCGAGAATACCGGCTGCAGCGTATAAGGATCAAATCCCGTGTACCACGTTTCCGTTGCCGTCGTCATTGGCGTAGGTGTAAAGTCCTGCACTTGTTCCAGTTTATATCCCATCTTCTTCGTCAGGTCTGCCAACTGCGCCATATCCCTCTCCGTACAACCTGGATGCGATGATATAAAGTAAGGTATCAGCTGTTGCTTCAGTCCCTCCTCTTTGTTTATCTGGTCAAAGATACGCTTAAAGTCATAGAAGAGTTTGAACGACGGTTTTCTCATCAGCATCAGCACGCTGTCAGAGGTATGCTCTGGCGCTACCTTCAGACGACCGCTGACATGCTTCGTTATCAGTTCACGCGTATATTGCCTTGCCGCCTCATTACTCTTATTATCCTTACTGTGATGCAACAGCAAGTCATAGCGAACGCCAGAGCCTATAAAGCTTTTCTTTATCTCTGGCAATGCATCTACGGCATGGTATATATCAAGCAACTGCGAATGGTCGGTATTCAGGTTCGGACATATCTGCGGATGTATGCACGATGGTCGCTTACATGCCTCGCAAGCCTTTGTGTTTCGTCCATGCATGCCGTACATATTCGCTGATGGTCCGCCAAGGTCTGACAGGTATCCTTTGAAGTCTGGCAGTTGCACTACCTCCTTCACTTCCTTCATGATGCTCTCCTTCGAACGACAAGCTATGAACTTACCCTGATGTGCAGAAATAGTACAGAAGGCGCAGCCGCCGAAACAGCCACGATGCAGGTTCACCGAGAACTTGATCATGTCATACGCCGGTATGCGCTTATCCTTATACTTTGGATGCGGCACTCGCTGATAAGGCAAATCGAACGACGCATCTATCTCTTCCGTTGTCATTGGAGGATACGGCGGATTGACAATCACCACGTCATTGCCAACGGACTGTATCAGTCTCTGCGCATGCATCTTGTTTGATTCTTCCTCTATATGTCGGAAGTTATCTGCCTGTGCTCGCTTATCTCTCATACAGTCCTCATGGGAATGCAGCACTATATCGTCCTTTGTCACACCGCCGGGTATGTCATCACGACGGCATAGATAAGCTATCTGCGGAAGGTCACGCAGCTGCTGCAATGTCTTTCCCTCGTCCAAGCCTCTTGCTATCTCAAGGATTGTCTTCTCTCCCATGCCATAGCTGATAATATCTCCACCGCAATCGCACAGGATACAAGGACGCAGACGGTCCTGCCAATAGTCATAATGCGTCAGTCGTCGCAGTGATGCCTCAATACCTCCGAGCACCACAGGAACATCAGGAAACAACTCCTTCAGTATGTTTGAATAAACGATTGTCGGATACTCTGGACGGCAGTCATGTCTTCCGTCAGGACTATAAGCATCCTCCGAGCGCAGACGCTTGTTGGCGGTGTATTTATTCACCATCGAGTCCATGCAGCCTGGTGAGATACCGAAGAAGAGTCTTGGCTTTCCGAGCTTTTTGAAGTCACGATAGTCGCCATGCCAGTCTGGTTGCGGCACTATCGCCACACGATAGCCTGCCTTTTCCAGCGTACGACCTATCACGGCTGCGCCGAATGATGGATGATCCACATAGGCGTCGCCGGAGAAGAGTATGACATCGAGTTCAGTCCACCCTCTCAACTCACACTCTTTCTTCGTTGTTGGCAGGAAATCTGTCAGCATTCTCATCGTGATTATTCGTTAGACTCGTTTGTTAGGGTTCCTATTTTCTCCGTATAGAGCACAATAAGGTTTCTCAGTGCAGTAGCCTTCATATTGTTGTGATATAGCACATCAAAGCAGAGATTCATCAGTTCCTGGTCTGACGCATTGGTACTGCGTATCAGGTCGCGCACATTAAGGCGCAACTTCTCCAGTACGTCATCATCTATTATGCCGTTACTGTCAACAAGGTTACGAAAGAGCGAATAGCGCTCTATCGTCATAAGGTTCTCATCACTGATCTCTATAGAACGAGTGCCTGAGGCATTGGATACTATGTTATACATTATATATATTTATGTTATTGATTTACAAGGAACGCCATTATGCCTTTCATCGTCACGGCACGCTGGGCGGAGTTGGTTATACACTCAAATGGGAAACCCATAGTGAACGTTGGGAAGCCAGCACTCTTCACTGCCACAGCGGCGGTTTGCTGATCGCCATACTGCATTGCTATGAAGGCATCGCCGCAAGGCATCAATACATCGCTGCGCGTAGTAGCATAATGCTCGGCGTTGAGCGTATTGGTGATGACAAGCGTCTGCTGCAGTCCCGTCACCACATTATTATATATCTTCACCGTACCGCCGTAGTCGCAACCTAACAGGTTTCTCATGAAGTCACGCTCCTCGTCTGTCATCATGTCTGATGCAACATAGCTGCCGCTTACGAGCAAAGCGCCTCTGCCTCGTGACTTATATTCAGTGAGTTTCTTCTGCAACTGTTTGGTGAATGTCTTGTATGTCTGCAATGAGTGTCCGTCATATCTCTCGTTACCGAGCAGCAAATCGACGCAGGCGTAGTCGGAAAGTTTTATATCTCCCCACTCTACCACGTCTCTCGCGGCACTCACCACGTTGTATCTTCCTGCTGAGAGGATGGCGGCAGCATGCTCTGCCACATAGTTGAAGTCATTTCCCGCCACGAACTGTCCTGCCATCTCATTGCCGCAGTAACCGAATGTGCCGTAGCCTTCCCTTCCTGCCGTTGCCGTTGAGAAGGTTTGCTGCTTTCCTGCCCATCCTGCCGTCAAGCCGTATGATACTCCTGGGTCTTCGTCAATGTCAAATCCCTTCTCCGTATCACTGTTGCGGACCGCTGGCGATGACAGTCTATGGAAGCCATTGACGATGAGTACCGTCTTTGCCTCAGGACCATGCCACACCACTGCCAACTCTTCCGAAGGGAAACTCTCGCCTCCTGCATTGACAGACGTCACGCGAAAGCGGTATATCATATCTTTTTCCACATGAATGGTGTAACTGTTCTTTGTGGTATTCACGCCATTGTCATATCCCAGTCCTCCCATCGCCATATAGACATTGTACGATGTTGCGTCAGCCGTTGGCTCTTGCTTGTCACTCTGCGGCATCCACCTAAGAGTGGCATTGCCGTCCTTGTCGAGCATGACAGAGAACTGCTCTGGTGCCAAAGGACTAACGACAGCCTTCGTACCGTGTGCCTTTGCCTCGTAACGCAGTATTGTCTTATATATGGAACGCGCAAGGGTGAACTTGAAATCTGGGTCGTGTGCGAGTTTCATGTCAGGGAAACTCTGGTGCGATAGTGTCTCAAATATTGCGGAAGGCATGGCTGGCAGTCGTGTCTCGGAATAGTTTCTGTCATAGAGGTCTCGCCATTTCCAGTCGCCATAGCGCGAGGCAAGGTCTTTCTTTGAGTTATCGAGCAACATCTGCGCAAGGTCCTTAGAGTGGCTTCGTGCTGCGCCAGCGTCTAACTTTCCGTCGTTGAAGTCGGTGGTACATACCGCCAGCGAACCATATACGGACTGCATATCACTATTGTAGCCGGCATCGGAGTGCACGGCAAGGCAAAGGTCGATAGGAACATTCTTTCCTTTCTTCGTAGGAGCATAAGGCGAACCGCCTGCTATCCAGTTTGTCATCAGCGAACGTACGTTGATGTCGTCCTTATAGTCATCCGTTCCCTTGTAACCGCCATACACCTCATACGGTGCGCCAGCCCATTGTGCATAGTATCGTGCTCCCTCCAGACAGCGTGGCAATCCGCTGACGGCACCGCCGCGGCGTATATTGCCCATACCTCCGCCGAAACGAACGGCATCTGTTGTCACTACGCCTTTCTCTCTGGACTGTGCCGACACGACAACTCTATTCAACTCGGTGCATCCCTGGTCAAAGTCAAAGGTGCCGAGATACACCCATGTGCCGCCACCCATGCGCTGATTGACACGAAAATCGGTTCTCTCGCCTTGGTGATACACGCTGTACAGAGCATCGTCAACGCTCTTCTCCACCGTAGCGTAGCTTACATAGACGGCATAGCGTCCCGCACGGGAGAACTGCGGTTGATATGTTGCTGTGGTAGCGTCGGCATCGTGGGTTGTGGATGTCTGACGAACGGTACCGAGTGTGAACGGATTAAGGCTGTCAACGAGCAGACTGTCAGGCATGGCGAAGCCTTTATTACGGGCTGTTGTCCATCGTCCGGAACGGTTTACCTCTTTATAATACGCCATACTACCGTCGTTATCGACTATCACCTCCTGTGTCTGCCAGTCTCGTTCTCTTGGTGTGAAGACGTTAGCGCCGGCATTTTCAAGCATGGGGATAAGGTATGGCACCACAATGGTTTGGGTGAAGAGGTCTTCTGTGGTACAGAACATATTCGGTCTCTGCCATTTCCAGTAGCCTTTTGCTACGTCGTAATAGCGTCCGTGACTCGCCCACAGGGAGATATGCCTGTCGTTTAGTCCCGCCGTTATCTTGTGTGGCTGCGATACTCTTGTCACCCAAGGACTGCCATCATACGACACATCGCCCCACCAACCGCCATGTCGCTTTTTCTTCTTTTCGGGTTTGCGACTGTCTTCCTGAGGTTCGGCATTGAGAAGGCTTTCAAGCATCACGCCCTTGGTCATGATTCGCACCTGATAGGTGGAATACTGCTTTGGCAATGCCTTATGGACGTCCTTGCTCGTACGCTTATAGATTTTCTTTATGCTTTTCTCCGTAAATGCCTGATTAGCAAACCTATCATCCATATATACAACGATAGTTTTTGCTGCATCATCAATCTTCATGTCAACGAGATGGTCGTCGGCAGATACAGCAATACATGGCGTAGCTAAAAGCCACACCATGCACATCATTATCATCGTAAGTATTTTATGTCTTATCATCGTTTATATTGCGAATTTCTCTGGATGCTTGCCTTTGAAATCAGCAAAGTACTGTTTTATCTCTGGCAGTTCGTTCTCCACGTCACCTGTTGGCACGTAACTCTTGGTGCACTGTATGAGTTTCTTCTCATAATCCACGCCGTAGAGCAGTATAGGCATCTGCGCTTTCAATGCAACGAAGTAGAATCCTTTCTTCCAGTCGGGGTTACGGCTGCGCGTTCCCTCTGGCGTTATGGTGAGACGAAACTCTTTCGCACCCTTTGCTGCCTCTGCCAGTGCCTCCGTCATACTGGTCTTCTTGTCACGATTTACTGGTATTCCGCCCATCATACGGAAGATGGGACCGAGAGGCCAGAAGAACCATTCCTTCTTCATGAGGTAGTTTGACTTTATTCCCTCTGCACGGCAGTAAAGCTGTCCGATGAGGAAGTCCCAGTTGCTAGTGTGGGGCGCCAGACAGATAATATATTTATCAGGATGCTCCACCGTGACGACTTTCTTCCAGCCCATCAAACGGTACAGCAACCACGAACATAATGCTTTCTGCATGACTTTAATTAATGTACATTATTTATAGCATCAACTATATCGTTCACTTCATGATTGAAGCATTCAATGAGGTTCTTGTAGTATTTCTTTGCAGGCATGCCTGGTTCTGGGTGTGACACGCGCAGGATATAGTTAGAATGTACGCGAAGCACTGACTTCATCAGCGTATCCATGTTGGCTGGATCGCTCTTCTTGTTGTACAATGATACTGCTACGCACTCTGCAAATAAATCGCTGCAGATGTAGTTTATTCCTCTCTTTAAGTCTCTTTTGTTTGCCATAGTTATTGTTTTTAGTTTGTTTCAAAGTTCAAAATTAATAAAAATTTCCATAACTGCAAACTTTTCCACAAAAAAAACCAATTTTTAAGTTTCTTTCACACCCAAGACAAACGCTTACGCTAACGCGAATTATCGAATAATATAACGTAAATTATCGAAAATTACAACTTCATAAAAGAAAAAAATTGCATAAATTCAACGTTTAATTCGCGGTTTTTCAGATTTTATTTGTACCTTTGCCCGCTGTAATCTAATTTTTTCTAAATCTTTATAATCAAAGTCCATACGTCATAGTTGGACGCAAATACATTACCTATGAAAAGAAATCTGATTTTATTTTTCTGTTGCATGTTCGCAATGGTTCTTTCCGCAAAACCAAATCCTGTAACTTTCGTAAGCGGAGATTACTCAGTACTGAAGAATCCTGACATCACCTTAGGCATAGAACTCGACATGTCGAAGCTTGTTCTTGATGATGACAACAAGAGTTGGGCAAGACACATGAAGGAAGGTGGTTCGGATTACGCCCGTGACTGGCCAGAAGAGAAGAAGAAACTGGAGAAATACTTTGGCGTGGCGTACAACCGCAAGAACAAGAAAGGCGCAAAGATAGACTTCGACAAGAAGAACGCAGAGTACAAAATCGTCATCCGACCAACCTCCATCCATCTCGGCAACAGGGCAGCCGCTGCTGTTCACATGTTTGCAAGTTCATGGGTAGGCGGCGGAGAGAGCAGTCTGGACGACTGCCAGATTATTGTTGTGAAGAGAGGCGGCGCCGCACCAGCTGCAAGCAGCAAGAAAGGCAAGGGAAAAGCCCCAGCAAAGAGCGCTGGAGGCAGTAAGAACGTTTGCACTTACAGCGTGGGACACATGAAGGGCGTAAGCAATATAAGCGAGACAATACGAATTGGAGTGATACTATCATCAATGGGAACACAATTCGGCAAGCTTGTTGCAAAGCAATAAGGCTACCACCATATTGACATTTTGCAAACAAAACACCCCGATTTGCTTACACTTTGATTTTTACTAACGCCTTATTTTTGCGATATTTTTCAACAACAATAAAGTTGGACGCGTACAGGCGCGTTTTGAAGCATTAGGCTAAAATATTAATAATCAAAGCATTATACTTTTAGGACTATATTTTATCACATCAAAGTGCCACTTTTACTCGGTAAAAGTGGCACTTTTGCGTTGTTATCGTATAACTATTACAATGTAATCGTGCAACTTTCACTCGGTAATCGTTGCACGATTACCGGGTAAAGGCATTACAATCACCCTTCGAAGGCACAAAAACACCCTCCGAAAGGCATAAAACGAAGGTGCTTTTGCTCTAGTTTGAATCTGAAGACGGATAGTTCCGATAAGTCAAAATGTAAGAAAAAATAAGAAAATATTAACACTTCTATTGTCCGTCTAAAAAAAAATTACTAACTTTGCAACAGTTTTATACGCATGTACGTAATCATAATATAACAATATAATGGCAAAAGAACTTAAAGAACTGACAAAACGCGCTGACAACTATAGTCAGTGGTACAATGATCTTATCGTGAAAGCCGACCTGGCAGAGCAGTCTGCCGTTCGCGGATGTATGGTAATAAAGCCTTATGGCTACGCTATATGGGAGAAGATGCAGCAGCAGCTTGACAAGATGTTCAAGGAGACTGGTGCACAGAACGCTTACTTCCCTCTCCTCATCCCTAAGTCTTTCCTCTCTCGCGAGGCAGAGCACGTAGAGGGTTTCGCAAAGGAGTGCGCCGTAGTGACACACTACCGCCTGAAGACCAACGATGCTGGCGACGGCGTGGTGGTTGATCCTAACGCTAGACTGGAAGAGGAGCTCATCGTTCGTCCTACCTCTGAGACTATCATCTGGAACACTTACAAGAACTGGATTCAATCTTGGCGCGACCTGCCACTGATGTGTAACCAGTGGTGTAACGTGATGCGTTGGGAGATGCGTACACGTCCTTTCCTCCGCACATCAGAATTCCTGTGGCAGGAGGGTCACTGCGCATTCGCCACACGTGAGGAGGCTGACGCTAACGCTAAGCTCATGCTGAAGGTCTATGCTAAGTTTGCTGAGGAATGGATGGCGGTTCCTGTAATGCAGGGCGTGAAGTCAGAGACAGAACGTTTCGCCGGCGCCCTCGACACTTACACCATCGAGGCAATGATGCAGGACGGTAAGGCTCTGCAGAGCGGTACATCACACTTCCTTGGCCAGAACTTCGCTAAAGCATTTGACGTAACATTCCTCAATAAGGAGAACAAGCCTGACACCCCTTGGGCTACTTCATGGGGCGTTTCTACTCGTCTCATCGGCGCTCTCATCATGACTCACTCTGATGATAACGGTCTCGTACTGCCTCCACGTCTCGCTCCTATCCAGGTGGTTGTCATTCCTCTGGGTAAGGCAGAGCAGGTTGCAGCAGTGGAAGAGAAGCTGAATCCCGTCATCGAACAGCTCCGTGCACTCGGTATCAGCGTAAAGCTGGATGATGCTGACAACAAGCGACCTGGATTCAAGTTCGCTGACTATGAGCTGAAGGGTGTACCAGTACGTCTTGTAATGGGTGCACGCGACCTGGAGAACGGAACTATCGAAGTGATGCGCCGCGATACCCTGGAGAAGGAGTCTGTACCATTCGAGGGCATCGTAGAACGCGTAAAGAACCTCCTCGAGGATATCCAGCAGAACATATTCAAGAAGGCGGTAACATACCGCGACGCTCATATCTACGAGTGCGACAACTACGAGGAGTTCAAGGAGAAGGTAAAGGACGGAGGCTTCTTCCTCTGCCACTGGGACGGCACTGCCGAGACAGAGGCGAAGATAAAGGAAGAGACACAGGCTACTATCCGTTGCGTGCCTTTTCGCATTCGAACAGACACCAGGCGTGGATATGGTATCAGGAAAACCATCAAAGTGCCGCGTGCTCATTGCACGTAGCTACTAATCAATAACAATTCTAAAAGTAATTTATTATGAAAAAGTATCTTGCAGAAATGGTTGGTACATTCGTACTCACCCTTCTTGGTTGCGGCACAGCCGTAAGCCTTAACTGTGGCGTTGACACAGCATCAGTAGTTGGTACAGCAATGGCATTCGGTCTCGCTGTAATTGCAATGGCATACACCATCGGCGGTACAAGCGGTTGCCACATCAACCCTGCCATCACACTCGGATGCCTTCTCTCAAAGCGTATCAGCGCTAAGGATGCATGCATGTATATGGTATTCCAGGTTATCGGTGCTATCCTCGCTTCATGCGTTCTCTACGCTCTCGTAGCAACAGCACCAGAACTTGCTCTTGGAACAACAACAGGCGCTAACGCTTGTAGCGGCGGCGTTGTAAACGGACTCATCGCAGAGATAGTACTCACAGCACTCTTCGTGCTCGTTGTTCTCGGCACAACAGACGAGAAGGTTGGCGCAGGAAACTTCGCTGGTCTCGCTATCGGTCTCTCACTGATTCTCATTCACCTCGTAGGAATCCACTACACTGGCACATCAGTAAACCCTGCACGTTCTATCGGACCTGCACTCTTCCAGGGTGGTCAGGCTCTCTCTGAGCTCTGGGTATTCATCGTTGGTCCATTCATCGGTGGCGCTATCGCTGCTTGCCTCTGGAAGATCATCGGTCCATGCTGCTGTTGCTGTAACAAGGATTAATATTTTGAAAGATGGAAGAAAACAATCATAGCGAGCATCACCACGGCGAGCATCATCATCACCACCATCATCACCACCACCATCATAGCGTGGAGCATGAACAGC
>JAGHTW010000104.1 GCA_018065145.1 Candidatus Prevotella equi | reverse complement strand
GCCAGAAGATTGGCGAGCTGTTCTATCCCGATAGTGATGGTAGTATCTATCGCAGTGGTGTCCGTAGCGGTGCCCATCAGCTTAAGGTAATAGACTTCCCTTCTATATAACTAAACCTCATTTATCCACAAGCCGCAAGTTCGTTTTGCATTCTCAACAGCTTTCCTTGCATTCTTTCAATGCTCTTGCTGAGTTGCTTCCTGCGATGCTCAGAATATACTGAGGCATTGTATTCTTCTTTCTTTGCCACCATCGTGTAGAAGATGACGGCAAGTTTCTTTCCTGTAGCGACCATAGCCTGGAGATGTCCGCTTTTTGCTTTTGCATGGCGGAAATAATCTCCAAGAGGTTCTTTTGATCTCCATAACGAGTTTGCACACTGCCTGAAGACCTGTCCGACAGGATTCTTTCTCTTTGGGACTTTACTTGACAGCAGCTGTCCACCTGAGATCTTGTTGTTGGGCACAAGGTTTGCCCAACTTGCGAAATGCCTTGCGTCAGGGAATTTTGATACGAAATCAGCCCCCAACTCGGAAAGGAGTCGCAGAAGGGAATTCTTATTCATGCCTGGGACACGCATTGCATTGACGCCCCAAAGTTCGAAGGCCTGCTTTTCCACATCAAAGCCGACATCATTGTGATGAAGACTCTGCTTCTTGCTGCGTAGAAGCTCTGCCTTGCCGGTATCCACGGTTGCTGCGTATTGAGAGACGAGACGTTCAATCTCCTCTTCGGTCTCCTTGATCTTCTCATTGTAGTACTGGTAGAGCTCATCGCTCTGCTTCATCACAAAGAGATGGTCTTCATCCCATGTGGCATGGAGAGATTCCATTATCTCCTCCTTGCTCTTCTTGCAGCGCCAGTCGGCAAGTGACGCAAGTTTCTCCGGGTCACGCTCTCCTTCAAGGATGGCATGTATTATCGCCTGGCCGGACTTTCCGAGGATGTCGCTGAACACATTGTCCAGCTTCAGGTTCATCTGCTCCATCTCCTTCTGCAGGTGTAGCACCTCGCGACTGCATGACTTGATGAGGTTGTCGCGGTGGCGTGTCAGCGTGCGTATCTTCCGAGTAATGTTCTCCGGCTGGTAGCAAGGCTTAAGAAGACCATAAGTGTGCAGAACCATAAGCCAATGGGCATCTGCCTCATCCGTCTTTTTCCCTGCGTAGTTCTTGGCATCCTTCGGATTCACCAGCATCACTTCGAAGCCATCATCTTTCAGCACGCGGAACAAAGGAAGCCAGTATATGCCGGTAGATTCCATGACAACGCTGTCAATTCCGCACTCCTTCAACCATTTTGATATCTCATGGAGGTCTTTTGTATAGACTCCAAAAGTACGGTTGCATTTCTCGTCCCTGTCGCTTGGAACGCATACTTGGAGTTCCTTTGGGGAAATATCTATGCCTGCGGCATTCATATTTACAACTTTGAACTCCCGATCTTTGGATATTCCATTTTTTCTTCGTACCTTTGCCATCGTGATTAGCTTTTGTGGGTTTAACATTAAAGCCATGCCCGATGCCTCTGGACAGAAGTACTCTTCTATAAGGCCTCAAACGGCACAATCGTTTGTCTACTAGGAATCGGAGCCATACTGCAAATTAGGATCGTGGCCTATTAATAAACGTGGCTTACTTGCATGGCACTGCAAAGCTAATCACATTTTTCCAAATATCCAAATCCTTTTCGAGTAATTTTCCAAAGGACTGCCGATAGGCAGGCCTTCCAGTTATATCATGCCTTTGTTTTCGGTTTCATCGAAAAGTTGACTGCAAAGTTACACATAATAATTCATTCCACCAAACAATTACGTCATAATGTTTTCAGGCTTCCTCATCACAATACAATTCCTGCAAGAATTCATCCAAATGCTTAGTTTTGACAAGTGGGAACGGAGAGTTTGTTGCCTCTTCAAAATGAGAATCATCCGTTACAATGTATTCTGCACCACAAGCAATAGCACAATCCACAAACTTGTTGTCATCAGGGTCCTTTGTTATCAATCCAAACTTAAAGAATGGATCCTTTGTCAAAACATTGCTAGAATAGTTCATGACCATCATAAACATATTTGAGGCTCGTGGAGAAGACCTTTGCTTGAGTATTTCTTCGTACTCATGCATTATCTCATTTGATACACACAAAGTATATTTCCCCTCAACAAATGACGTCCAGACCTTACGGTACCTACTATGGGCACCTAAAGCCTGCAACAGACAATTTGTGTCCAACACTATTAATTTTGTCATCAGGCTCTCAGGTGTTGATTTCTCAGTTCGTCAAGTACTTCTTGGTTGTACTTACCGTCATCCCACAGTTGCTGCATCTCTTCGTCAAGTTTCTTGGCATAGAAGAGTTTCAGAACATCCATGAGTTCCTCGCGGTCTTTTTCTTTATCCATAGAAGCAAAAGACTGTATCAGCATCACCTGCGATGAATTCAAAGTATTCAATGTATTCAGTTCCATCATAATTTCTCTATTTTACATTCTTTTCTGCAAAGTTACACATAATAATTCATTCCACCAAACAATTACGTCATAATGTTTTTAAGAAACACCATACACAGGTGTTCATATAGCTATCCTTTTACAATGTAATAGCTATCTGTTTAGATAGTAATCACTATCCTTTTACATCGTAAATGCATAGCGTTTACTCATCACCCTAATTATAACGAAGGCAGTAATATACAAAGTGACTCCATTTATAAAGAAACGAAAATTGGACGTAAATCTTAACGTTGAATTGGGACGTGGTAAAAGGAAAGAAATTATCCAGAAATTCTCGTCTATTCTTTCCTGTGAGGTACAAAAAAAAGAAATTTCTGATTAATTTCTGAATAATTTCTTTCCTTCAACCTGAGGGGTTATCACAAAAACCAGTTTCATAAATTTCCATCCGTACAGGTCGAAAAAGTTCATTATTGTGCTTCTGCAAATATATGTTTTATGTTTAATTTTTAAAGAAAGGAGATTTTATGGCAATTAAACTGCAAATTCTTCAGGATGTCCGCAAGTCTGGTGGCAAGATGTTCTACACTCGTTGCTTCCACGAGGACCACATCTCTACCAAGGAGCTCGCAAAGGTGGTTCAGGATTCATGTACGGCAAAGACCTCTGACGTGCTGGCTATCATCAATGAGTTCCACTTCGTATTCAACATGCTTCTGCGTGAGTCCATGCAGGTGAAGATTGATGAACTCGGTACGTTCCGTCT
>JAGHTW010000206.1 GCA_018065145.1 Candidatus Prevotella equi | reverse complement strand
GCTACTCAGACAATGGTTAGCAAGATCGACGACGACACATATCAGGTACAGGTTGTTTCTTGGTATGACAACGAGAACTCTTACACTTCTCAGATGGTTCGTACTATCAAGTTCTTCTCAGAGATCTAAACCGAATCTCAACAATAAAATTAAAGCCACTCAGCATTGCTGGGTGGCTTTTTTGTTACATATTCCTTATTTTATCTTTTGTCGTTTCTATTAGGCGATAGGCGATAGAGCCTGGCGGTGGCGTTGCTGGACAATCATCAATATCATACCATCCTGCATCAGATATTTCATCCTCTTGCAATGACAGTTCACCACTCTCGTATTCTGCCGTAAAGCCAAGCATCAACTGCGATGGATAAGGCCAACTCTGTGAATCGAAATAACGAACGTTCTTTACCGTTATGCCCGTCTCTTCCTTTATCTCACGACGCACACACTGTTCTACCGTTTCGCCTGCTTCCATAAAACCTGCTATACAAGCATATATATTCTGATTACGCTGCACATGTCTGGCAAGGAGAATCTTATTACCGCGCCTTACAAGAACAATGATACATGGTTCTATTCTTGGGAATATCTGTTCGCCACAACCATCACAACACAAGGCAGTCAACGACTTATGAGCCTTCAACGGCTTTCCGCAACGACAACAGTATCGTGTTTTCGAAAGCCATTCCGTCAATGCTTTTGCCCTGGACACACGCAGTTTTTCCTCTTCTGACTTATCATCAAGATACAATCGTAGAGTCATAGTCTTGAACCCATCAGGCAAATCCGTTGACACATCCGCCACACTATGTTTCAGTCCCATGGCACAGATACCGTATTCAGGTTCTGAAAAGACATCATAACACTCTGTGTGTTCACGAATAGTCATCAAGTCATCGTATGACAACAACGAATTATCCTCGCGAAGTATTATGTCCCTGTTAGCAAAGGCAAGGCACGAGCCCTCAAACGCCTCAATATTCAAATCCAACATTTTACTTTCTTCGTTTTACCGTACATTACCTGAATCCCACAAGCCTGTCAGCACGGTCTGCCGTACCACGATAATATATCAACGCATTGTAGTTATTCCTTGTCTGATAGAAAGAACCTTCGGTTGGAGGTATCAACGGTTCCTTTATATTCTCTCCTACTCTCTCGTTATATCTCACATCGCCCTCTTCTATATCACCATCAGCAATCATAAGATACTGATAGGAATAATAACCGTATTTCAAAGGAACAACAGCCTCATAGCATTTCTGATCAATGTCATAATGCATCTCGTATCTTGGTAGGAAACGATCATTGGTCCACACTCCGTTTACAAAAAGACGATATGGCAACGGTTCACTGCGCAGAATAAAATGCACCATGACATATTCCGATGTCACATCATTCTCATAATTATCCGTATTACGAATATAGAATGCTCCCTTTGCAGCCTCATCATAAACATACGACGGACGCTTATAGTCTGGCCACAAGATAGTGTGCCACACTTCGCCATCCCACGCATTATTCTCCACATTCAGCGAGTTACGATGAACGTCAAGAATCTCAAACTTATGGTATTCATTGCCCGCATCAAAAATCAAATCCTTACAATGCACCCATTCAAGCATCCTTGGAGTAATACGCGGTGCCTCCGGTAGTACGCGAGCGTTATCCCATCTTCCATTCTGCAACACATAACCTTTAATCTGCCTTCGTGCATCCGTAGCACGCAAAGGACTATAATCCACAGCCACCTCTACCTGCTGATGATCCTTTCGAACGTCAATATCCGTATCATCGGTGTATGAGAGTCCTACATTCACCTTGTCCTCATTAACCATGAAGAAGACGGAAATCATAGGTTTCTCATCATCATTATCATCCTTTATATCCACACGATAATTTCCTGACATCACAAAACGGCAACGATCATTAGGCAATGAAAGTGAGTAATGCGTATAATTTTGCGATGTATTGACCGATTCCTCACTGTTTTCTATCGTCAGTCCATCCTGAAATCCTGCCAGATAATCCGTTACGAACAAACCTTCCGATGGTGTCCAGTCTGCTTCCATATGTGTAACGGAATACGAAAAGCGCCTGTAGGTATGTGACAAATCATCAAAAGAAATATGTATCCTTTCATTGCCGTCAAGCCTTATCACAGGCATCTCCTGCCATCGTATCCCTGCAACAACCTGAAGCGAGGCGATATCTTCCGAAAACACAATGTGGCGTTGCGCTTTACAGAAAACGCAACACCACATTAATAGTATAGTCAATAACTTTCGCATTGTCCTTTTACTTAAGGAGGTCAATAGAACGCTTGAGGAACTTGTCAAGAGCAGCTCCCTTCAGCATACCGTTCTGCAGCAAAGCGAGGTCAATAAGCTGATGCACAGTATCATTTCCTGCTGCAAACTCAGTAAGGATAGCACTCTTCTTACCCTCTTCCACGGTGATATTGTTACGTGTATCCTCGAGATCCTTCTTCTCTTCGTCGGTCACCTCCTCAGGTTTCTTGCCATTCTTCTGCTGCTCAAGTACCTGCTCACGAGCCTTCAGTCCGCGTATCTCAGCCATGATAGGCTTCAACTGCTCCTCTGTTGCAGCAGTAGTGCTTGCCAAGATACTCTTCACAACGTTGTGATCGCTGTTCAGCACCAGTGTATAAGAGTCAGGCATCTGTGAATAGAACGCCATACCGCTCTGATACTTTGAGATATCCTTCATACGGCGCATGTACTCGCTCTGTGTGAATACGGCAGGAGCACTATCTTCTCCCAATGCCTGTATCTCAACATTGAAGTGTGCTTTCTCCATCTGTGGCATCTGAGAAGAGAATACTGCTGACAGGTTGGCAGTCTCATCCTCCGACATCTCCACCTTCTTCACATCATCCTTCGGTATGAGGCGATCTATAATATCACCGTCAACACGTGTAAAGCGGCTCTTCTCAAACTTCTGCTCAAGCATTGAAACGATAGGAGTGTCAAGCTGTCCGTCCATCATCAGCACGCTATAGCCCTTTGCCTTCGCTGCCTCGATATAAGAATACTCCTCTTCCTTATCGTTAGCATAAAGATAAACGAGTGTGTCATCCTTATCGGTCTGGTTATCCTTGATAAGAGTCTTATATTCCTCAAATGTGAAATACTTACCTTCCGTATCCTTAAGGAGTGAGAAATCCTTCGCACGGTCATAGAAAGACTCATCAGTAAGCATTCCGTAGTTGATGAACACCTTCAACGAATCCCACTTCTCCTCATAGTCCTTACGGTCAGACTTGAAGATACCGTTAAGACGATCAGACACCTTCTTCGTAATGTAAGTAGCAATCTTCTTCACATTCGCATCGCTCTGCAGATATGAGCGGCTAACGTTCAGAGGAATATCAGGAGAGTCTATAACACCATGCAACAATGTCAGGAAGTCAGGAACGATGCCTTCCACCTGGTCTGTCACGAACACCTGATTGCAATAGAGCTGAATCTTATTGCGCTGCAGGTCCATATTAGACTGCACACGTGGGAAATACAGGATACCAGTGAGGTGGAATGGGAAGTCAACGTTCAGATGTATCCAGAAAAGAGGTTCATCCTGCATAGGATACAACGTACGATAGAAATTCTTATAGTCCTCATCCTTAAGTGAAGAAGGAGTCTTTGTCCACAATGGTTCTGCGTCGTTGATGATGTTATCCTCTGCAGTATCTACCATCTTGCTCTCTTCCTTGCTCCACTCCTGCTTCTTGCCGAACGCAATCTTCACAGGCATGAACTTACAGTACTTATTGAGAAGTCCTGAAATCTTATCCTGCTCAAGGAACTCCTTGCAATCTTCAGAGATATGCAGCACGATATCAGAACCACGTTCTGCCTTTTCCGCTGTCTCTATCTCATACTCCGGACTACCATCGCAAGACCATTTCACAGCCTGTGCATCATCCTTATACGATTTTGTAATGATGTCAACCTTGTCAGCCACCATGAAGCTTGAATAGAAACCAAGTCCGAAGTGACCGATAATAGCATTGGCATTATCCTTATATTTGTCAAGGAAATCTGTAACGCCAGAGAACGCTATCTGATTGATATAACGGTCAATCTCCTCTTCCGTCATTCCGATACCATGATCAGAAATTGTCAGTGTACCAGCCTCCTTATCAAGTTTTATGCTTACAGTGGTATCACCTATTTCTCCCTTGAAATCACCCTTCTCCGCGAGCGTCTTAAGTTTCTGAGTTGCATCAACAGCATTGCTGACCATCTCACGAAGAAAAATCTCATGATCACTATAGAGGAACTTTTTGATTACGGGGAAGATATTCTCTGTAGTAACCCCGATATTACCTTTTGCCATATTTTGTTGTTTTGTTATATATTAGTCATGTAATTTGCTGGTTTTAGTAAAACAAAAGGCGTGCCAATTATTTTTTTCTTCATTTATTCGTTTAATTAAAAAATATTAATTAATTTTGCATCGCATACAATTCATCATCATGCTTAGAATAAAAGACCTGCGTCTTGTACGCAATCGTGCAGAATTAGACACTTTGCCACAGGGCAAACTGCTCATAAATACCATCAACGCATTCTCATATAACAACGCCCTCAAGGACGAACAGTTCGCTGAGGCGCTGATGTGTGGTGATGCATTGATACCCGACGGTGCGTCTATCGTAAAAGCATGTCAGTGGCTCAAGCATCCGAATGCACCGACAGAACGCATCGCTGGTTGGGACCTTTTCACATACGAGATGGAGCGTCTCAACAAGAAAGGAGGAAAAGTTCTCTTCCTTGGAAGCAGCGAGAAGGTACTATTATTAATAAAGGTACGCGCGAGAGAGGTTTACCCTAACATCGAAGTTGAGACATATAGCCCACCCTACAAGCAAGAATTCAGCAAGGAAGAGAACAATACGATGATAGAAATCATCAATTCCTCTAACCCTGACCTGCTATGGATAGGCATGACAGCACCGAAACAGGAGAAATGGGCATACAAACATTGGGACAGACTTGACATAAACTGTCACTGCGGCACTATCGGCGCTGTCTTTGACTTTTTCGCTGGCACTATGGAACGAGCACCATTATGGTGGCAGAGGAACGGAATAGAATGGCTTTACCGCCTCATTAAGGAGCCTCGACGCATGTGGAAGCGCTACATCATCGGCAACACAAAATTCCTGTTTTACCTCGTTCGTGAATGGCTCATTTTCAGATAGTTACAGGAGGCTCTGTAATCGTTGCACGATTACACGGTAAAAGTTGCACGATTACCTCCTAATCGTTGCACGATTACACGGTAAAAGTTACACGATTACAGAGGTACCGTAAAACGACCTAAAAACAGTAAAAATAAAGGGTAAATTCAAATATATTCCGAATTGCTTGTCTGTATGAAAAAAAATGAGTAATTTTGCAGACTAAAAATTGAGGAAGGATGAAGAAAACTGCTAATTATTTCCTTGAAAACAAAGGTAAGCGACGCTTCAGCATGCTGACAGCCTACGACTGCATGACAGCTCATACAATAGAAGAAGCTGGAGTAGATATGATTCTCGTTGGTGACTCACTGGGCAACACAGTACTGGGTTACGAGAACACTCTTGCCGTAACGGTCGAGGATATGATACATCATGGCGCAGCAGTGTGCCGTGGAGCAAAGGAGAGTTTCGTTGTTGTGGATATGCCGTTCATGTCATACCAACCATCGGTATATGACGCTGTAGTCAATGCAGGACGAATAGTAAAAGAGACAAACTGCCAGGCAGTAAAACTGGAAGGCGGCGTGGAATATGCTGACCGCATAAAGGCTATCGTTGATGCAGGAATACCTGTCGTGGCACACCTTGGACTGACACCACAATCTTTCAACACACTTGGAGGATACAAGGTGCAGGGCAAGACCGTAGAAGTAGCACAGAAGTTGCTCAACGACGCAAAGGTAGTAGCAGAGGCAGGTGCCTTCGCCATCACGCTGGAGTGCATACCTGCACCATTGGCAAAGATGGTGACAGAGTCTGTCAATGCCATCACCATTGGCATTGGTGCCGGCAAGTATTGTGATGCACAGGTGCTCGTATGGCAAGACATGACAGGCTACGGCGACGGCTTTACGCCAAAATTCGTTAAGAAATATGCCAATACGCACGATATTCTGCTCGAGGCATTCAAAGAATACAAAAAAGAGGTAGAGGAACAGACATTTCCTACGGCAGACCATACATTTGCCATGGACGAGGAAGTACTTGAAAAGTTGTATTAAGAAGAAAAACAATGAAAGTAGTTAAGACTATTGCAGAGGTACGCGCTATCGTTAAAGCGTGGAGAAAAGAAGGATTAACAGTAGGTCTCGTGCCTACTATGGGTTACCTGCATGAGGGTCATCAGAGCCTCATTGAGAAATCTGTATCACAAAACGACAAGACTGTCGTTTCTGTCTTTGTCAACCCAATACAGTTCGGACCTAACGAGGACTTGGAGGCTTACCCACGCGACATGCAGCGCGATATGGCTGTAGTGGAGAAGGCCGGCGGTGACATCATCTTCAACCCAGAACCAAGCGAGATGTACCCACAGCATTTCACTTCTTTCATTGATACCACAGAGACAACAGAATTACTCTGCGGAGCTGTTCGTCCAATACACTTCCGCGGCGTATGTACCGTAGTAGGAAAACTCTTCAACATCGTAATGCCTGACCGCGCATACTTCGGACAGAAGGATGCACAGCAGTTGGCTACCATTCGCCGCTTCGTAAGGGATTTGGATTTTGATATCGAAATCGTTCCATGCCCTATTATCCGCGAAGAGGACGGCCTGGCAAAGTCTAGCCGTAACACTTACCTCTCTGCAGAGGAGCGACAGGCTGCACTTATCCTCTCAAAAAGCCTTGCTATGGGCAAGAGCGCAATAGAGAACGGCGAGCGCAACGCACAGAAAATCATTGAGATAATAAAAGGAAACATTCAGACAGAACCATTGGCACGCGTAGATTATGTTGAGGTTGTAGATTTCCAGAACATACAGCGTGTAGAGACAATAGGCGACGAAACACTTGTTGCCATTGCCGTTTATATCGGAAAGACTCGTCTGATAGACAATTTCATCGTATAGAACGCAAAGGAAATGAATATAAGTTTGCTCAAGGCTAAGATACATCGTGCCGTAGTAACACAGGCAGACCTGAACTATGTGGGTAGTGTCACTATCGACGTCAACCTGCTTCAGGAATCAGGAATACTGGAATACGAAAAGGTGCAGATTGTGGACATAGAGAACGGCAACCGCTTTGAAACCTACACCATTGCTGGAGAAGCCGGTTCGGGCATCATATGCCTCAATGGCGCCGCAGCAAAATGCGTAAGCGTTGGCGATAAGGTTATCATAATGGCTTACGCCGATATGACACCAGAAGAGGCAAAGAATCATAAGCCTACGGTGCTTTTCGTAGATGAAAACAACAAGATAGTACGTAAGGCGAACTATGAGAAGCATGGTTTGCTTTGCGACCAGTAACCAAATGCTCACAGGAAAGACCATAGTATTAGGCGTTACAGGTAGCATCGCCGCATACAAGATAGCTAATCTGGCTTCAATGCTGGTGAAGCTACATGCCGATGTGCATGTCATCATGACACAAAACGCATGCAATTTCATTACGACAACAACATTTGAGACTCTTACAAGCAACAAATGTATAGTAGATACCTTTGACCGTAATTTTGACTTCAGTGTCAAACACGTTTCGTTGGCACAGAAGGCGGATGCCTTTCTTATCGCTCCGGCATCGGCAAACATCATCGGCAAAATGGCAAACGGCATCTGCGACGACATGCTTTCTACAACGATTCTTGCTACAAAGGCACCGAAGATTGTGGCGCCAGCAATGAATACGGGCATGTGGGAAAACGAGATTTTGCAGGATAATATTGTAAAACTCAAGAAATACGGCTTTCATATCATCACACCTGACAGCGGACGACTGGCTTGCGGCGACATAGGCAGTGGTAAAATGCCATCAGAAGAAGTTCTTCTGAATAACCTGTTGCTGCATATTGCCATGCCACACGACATGGAGGGCAAGAGGATTCTTGTCACAGCAGGACCTACTCAGGAGTCAATAGACCCAGTACGTTTCATCACTAATCACTCTTCCGGCAAGATGGGCTATGCCATAGCAAAGATGGCAAGACTAAGAGGCGCACAGGTAACACTTGTTTCCGGACCTGTTAACATCAAGCCTTTTGAGGGAATAGAGAAGATTGACATCAAGAGTGCAGAGGATATGTATCGCGAGGTAACGTCACGACAGAACGATAGCGACATAATCATCATGTGCAGCGCCGTGGCTGACTACACTCCCCTATCCTATTCGGAACAGAAGGTGAAGAAGAGCGACAATGGTATGACTATTCCTTTGGGAAGAACAAAGGACATCCTAAAGTATCTTGGGGAAAACAAGAAGGACGGACAGGTTATCGTTGGATTCAGCATGGAAACAGAAAACATGCTGGAGAACTCACAAAAGAAACTGGAAAAGAAGAACGCAGACCTCATCTGTGCAAATTCCATTTCAAGCAACGGCACAGGATTCGCAGTAGATACAAACAAAGTAACGCTGATAACAAAGCAGGGAATAGACGAACTGCCTCTGTGTTCAAAAGAAGAAACGGCAAACCTTATATTGAATAAGATATGTACACTCTAGCAGTAGATATGGGTAATTCCAGCCTTGCCGTTGGAATAATGAACGATAATGGCGTGGCATACGCCTCTCGTATAAAGACTGACAGACAAAAGACTGAGATGCACTATCTGTTGCAGTTCCGACAGATTCTTTCGGAGTTCAAGATTGATGCATCAGACATCAACGGAAGCATTCTGTCATCTGTTGTGCCAGAACTTAATTTCTCTGTCCTGCAGGCTATGAAATGGCTTACGGGAAAGAATGTAATGATGCTCGGAAACGATGATGTGAATCCACAATTGGAAATAGACATCACTGATCCTTCGTCACTTGGAAAAGACCGTATAGCTGACTGCGTGGGAGCAATAGAGAATTACCCTGCGCCAATGATGATTATTGATATGGGTACTGCCACGACGGTAAACATAATCAATGATGAAAAGAAATACATCGGTGGCATGATAATACCGGGTGTCAAGATTTCACTTAATGCATTGAGCAAGAGTGCTTCACAACTGCCAAGGGTTCCTATCGAAGCACCACGATCTATTGTTGGAAGAAACACAACAGAGTGTATGAAAAGCGGCGTGATATACGGATTCGCGTCAATGATTGACGGACTGATAGACCGCATGTCAGATGAATTAGGATTTAAGCCTACGGTCGTAATAACAGGAGGAAACAGCCGTTTCATCATTCCTTACTGCAAACACGAATTCATTTATGATGAGTTCCTGTTGCTAAAGGGAATGTATTACATATACAAGAGAAACCAAGCAGAGAATAATTAACGGTATAACAAACAAAAGCGACAATGGGTCAAAGGAGTGATTCCTTTGACCCATTGTCGCTTTTATTATTGTCTTGCTTCGAGAAGCACTACGTTCTCAACGTGCGGAGTATGTGGGAACATGTCAACAGGTTGCACCGCAACAACTTTATAATCAGCATCCATCAACTGAAGATCACGCGCCTGTGTCGCAGGATTACAACTGACATACACGATACGCTGAGGATGTGCATTAAGGATTACCTGAATGACATCTGGATGCATGCCTGCACGAGGCGGATCGGTTATTATAACATCCGGGCGACCATGCTCCGCAATAAAATCGTCGGTGAGGATATCCTTCATATCACCTGCATAGAACTCTGTATTGTCTATACCATTAATCTGAGAGTTTACCTTTGCGTCTTCTATTGCCTCAGGAACATATTCTATACCAATGACATGCTTTGCCTTCTTTGATACAAAATTAGCAATAGTACCTGTGCCAGTATAAAGGTCATATACCAATCCCTCGCCATTAAGGTCTGCAAAGTCTCTTGCTACGCAATAAAGATGGTATGCCTGTTCGGTATTCGTCTGATAGAAAGACTTTGGACCGACCTTGAACTTCAGGTCTTCCATCAACTCAAAGATATGATCCTTGCCGTAATAAACCTTCACGTCAAGGTCACCGAAGGTATCATTGCACTTAGGATTATACACATATTGCAGTGATGTAATCTGAGGGAACTGCTGATGTACCGCCTCAAGAAGTTTAAATGCCGTTTCCTTGTCAAACTGACTTTCATTGGCAATCTCTTCTGCTATGGATTCTTTGTTGTTTGCTATCTGTTCTGTAGGACCAAACTGTACTACAAGCATCCACTCGCCACTTAAAGAGTTGCGCAGAACAAGGTCGCGAAGCAGACCATGCTGCGCACGAAGGTCATAGAACGTAATTGCATTGTCACACGCGTACCTATATATATAATTACGTATCTGATTCTGCAAGTCATCCATCAACCAACACTTTTCTATTGGTAATATCTTGTCGAAAGCGCCTGTGATATGAAAACCTATGCCAGGATGGAAAGGAATGCCTTGTTCCATCTGCTCACGAGTAAGCCACTGCTTGCTACTGCAGCCGAAATCAAGTTTATTGCGATATTCTGAAGTTTTTACAGAACCCTTTATTGGCATAAACTCTGGCAGTTCTATCTTGCCGATACGTTGTAACTGATCGTGCACCTGCTTTTGCTTGAATGCCAACTGCGATTCATAAGGCATATTTTGCCATTTACAACCTCCACAAACACCAAAGTGCTCACACATAGGCTGCGTGCGATTCTTACTGTATTCAACAAAGCGAACAACCTCTGCCTCTGCATAGGAATGCTTCTTACGCTTTATCTGCAAATCAACTACATCTCCAGGAACACAAAACGGCACAAAGACAACAAGGTCATTCACGCGAACTACGCACTTACCTTCTGCGGCAACATCTTGTATCGTAATATTTTCAAGTATAGGGTATGGTTTCTTTTTCCTTGACATAATAATGAAAAACAAAATCGAGACAAAGGTACGAAGAAAAAATCAAATAAACGAATTTTTACAACAAAAATATACAATATATAAAAATAACAATAAATAATCTTTGTCAAAACAGAACAAAATCATTATCTTTGCATTCCACAAATCAAATACCACGATTACATTAACATTTGAAAATTTATAACAACTTAAACCTAAAACATGACACAGAAAAGAGTTTACACCTTCGGCAATGGACAGGCAGAAGGTAACGCACAGATGCGTGAAGTACTTGGTGGCAAGGGTGCAAACCTTGCTGAGATGAATCTTATCGGTGTTCCTGTTCCTCCAGGCTTTACTATCACTACAGACACCTGTAATGAGTATTACGAGGTTGGCGAGGAGAAAATCAAGGAACTTCTTCAGAACGAGGTAATGTCAGCAGTAGCTCATACAGAGGCTCTCATGAACTGCAAGTTCGGTGACGTTAACAATCCTCTTCTCGTTTCTGTACGTTCTGGTGCACGCGCATCAATGCCTGGTATGATGGACACCATCCTTAACCTCGGTCTTAACGATGAGGTTGCAGAAGGAATGGCAAAGAAGACAAATAACCCTCATTTCGTTTATGACTCATACCGTCGCTTCGTACAAATGTATGGTGACGTTGTACTCGGCATGAAGCCTGTAAACAAGGAAGACATAGACCCATTTGAGGCTATCATAGAAAAGGTAAAGGAAGAGCAGGGCGTTGTTCTTGACAAGGACCTTTCCGTAGAGTCACTCAAGGAACTCGTTGTTCGCTTCAAGAAGGCTATCAAGGAGCAGACTGGTTCTGACTTCCCTACAGACCCTATCGTACAGCTTTGGGGTGCCATCTGCGCTGTGTTCCGTTCATGGATGAACGAGCGCGCTATACTCTATCGTAAGATGGAAGGTATTCCTGACGAATGGGGTACTGCCGTTTCTGTAATGGCAATGGTATTCGGTAACATGGGTGACACATCAGCTACTGGTGTTTGCTTCTCTCGTGACGCAGGTAATGGTGAGAACCTCTTCAATGGTGAGTACCTCATCAATGCACAGGGCGAGGACGTTGTTGCTGGTATCCGCACACCACAGCAGATTACCAAGGTAGGTTCACAGCGTTGGGCTGAGCGTGCTGGCATCTCAGAAGAAGAGCGCGCTGCAAAGTATCCTTCTATGGAAGAGGCAATGCCACAGCTCTACAAGGAGCTTGATGACCTGCAGAACAAGCTGGAGCATCACTACCATGACATGCAGGATATGGAGTTCACCGTACAGGAAGGCAAACTTTGGTTCCTCCAGACACGTAACGGTAAGCGTACTGGTACCGCAATGGTAAAGATTGCAATGGATCTTCTCCACGAAGGTATGATTGACGAGAAGACTGCTATCTTGCGTTGTGAGCCACAGAAGCTTGACGAACTGCTCCATCCTGTATTCGACAAGCTCGCCCTCTCTAAGGCTAAGGTTATAACACAGGGTCTTCCTGCATCTCCAGGTGCTGCTTGCGGTCAGATAGTATTCCACGCTGATGATGCACAGGCATGGCACGCTGACGGACACAAGGTTATCATGGTACGTATTGAAACATCTCCAGAAGACCTTGCTGGTATGTCTGCTGCAGAAGGTATCCTCACTGCACGCGGTGGTATGACATCACACGCTGCTGTTGTAGCTCGCGGTATGGGTAAGTGCTGCGTATCTGGCGCTGGCGCAATCAATGTTGACTACAAGGCAAAGACAGTAGAAATCGACGGTACAGTATATAAGGAAGGTGACTACATCTCTCTCAATGGTACTACTGGTCAGGTTTATGCAGGACAGATTGAAACAAAGGCAGCAGAACTCTCTGGTGACTTCAAGGAGTTGATGGACCTTTGCGATAAATATACAAAGATGGAGGTACGCACCAATGCTGATACACCAAAGGACGCACAGGTAGCTCGCGCATTCGGTGCAAAGGGTATCGGTCTTACACGTACAGAGCACATGTTCTTCGACGATCAGAAGATTGTTGCTATGCGTGAAATGATCCTCGCTGACTCTGTAGAGGGTCGTGAGAAGGCTCTTGCGAAACTCCTCCCTTATCAGATGGCTGACTTCTACGGCATCCTTAAGGCAATGGATGGTTGCCATGTAAACATCCGTCTGCTCGATCCACCTCTCCACGAGTTCGTACCACATGACAACGCTGGTCAGGAGACAATGGCAAAGGAGATGGGCGTTAGCGTTGAAGAGATTAAGAAGCGCGTCAACTCACTCGCAGAAAACAACCCAATACTCGGTCACCGTGGTTGCCGTCTCGGTATCACATTCCCTGAAATCACAGCAATGCAGACACGTGCCATCCTTGGTGCAGCATGCAAGTTGAAGAAGGAAGGACTCAACCCTTGTCCAGAAATCATGGTACCACTCATCGGTACTGTACAGGAGTTGAAGCAGCAGAAGGCTATCATCCTTGAGACATCAAAGGAAGTATTCGCAGAAAACGGCATTGAGGTAGAGTTCGAAATAGGTACTATGATTGAGATTCCACGTGCTGCACTTACAGCAGGAACAATCGCTGAGGAAGCACAGTACTTCTCATTCGGTACTAACGACCTCACACAGATGACCTTCGGTTACTCTCGCGATGATATCGCTTCATTCCTCCCAGCATACATGGAGAAGAAGATTCTGAAGGTTGACCCATTCCAGGTACTTGACCAGGAAGGTGTAGGCCAGCTCATACAGATGGCAGTAAAGAACGGTCGTGCTACACGTCCAAACCTCCGCACAGGTATATGCGGTGAGCACGGTGGTGAACCATCATCTGTTAAGTTCTGCGCAAAGGTTGGCATGAACTACGCTTCATGTTCTCCATTCCGCGTTCCAATCGCGCGTCTCGCTGCCGCGCAGGCTGAGCTCGAAGATTAAAGGTAATAATCAGATAATCAAAGAATTAGGGATAAGTACTTACTCGTTAGGTACTTATCCCTAATCTTTTTTTGTGCATTCTGCACGAAAAATATGCAGAATATTAGGGTTTTGTACGGAATATGTTTAGAGAAAAACGACATGGTGTTTAGAGCTTGTTTAGAGTAAAATATTAACAATTAAAAACAAAACACAATGGCTACACTAAAAGCTGAAGTACAAAGCAAAAGAAAGGATGGAACGTACATCGTTTACATCCGAGTGACACACAATCGACGTATTGCTTTCCTCAAGACTCCTTGGATTGTATATGAACGTGGAGTTATAAGAGGAAAGAAGGAAATCTCTGACCCTTATGTTTGTCAGCAGACCTCAAAGTTGATAGAAGGTTATTATCAACTTCTCAATCGTGTTGATACACAAAACTGGACATTACCAGAGGTTGTGGAATACCTTCGTACAGGTTCTGAAGATTTGTCATTCACCGACTATGCAAATTCTTTTATCGACAAGATGGTAAATGAAGGAAGAGAACGTACTGCAAAGAATTACAAGTGTGCAGTGAGGCACATCCATCGTTATGCGAACTCAGATTCCTTGATGTTTTCGCGTATGAACTCATCGTTCCTTATTAGATGGATAGAGACCTTAATGACCACTTCCAGATGTAAGGAGAGCTACCCTATCTGTGTACGTGAGATATTCAAGTCTGCAATTTTTGATTATAACGATGAAGAGAATGATGTTATTCGCATAAAGAATCCATGGTCAAAGATTGTAATTCCGAAGAGTGACACAACAGATAAGCGTGCGATTCCAATAAGACTGTTAAGAAAGTTCTTCCGTGTTGTTCCTGATGATAGCAAATTCAAGCACCCATTGCAGGAACTTGGACAGGATGTAGCTAAGATTTCAGTATGTATGTGTGGAATCAACACTATAGACCTTTTTGAAGCAAAGAAGGAACAGCTTACTAAGGACGGTGTATTCTGGTATAATCGCGCAAAGACCAAGACAACTCGTACTGATAAGGCATACTTTGAGATAAAGATTCCTGCGTTCCTTATGCCAACTATCGAGAAATATCTTTCGCATAATCCCAAGTCACCATGGTTATTCAATTTCCATGAACGCCTTTCTACCGGTGACTCATTCAATGCTAATGTTAATATCGGCATAGATCAGATATGCGAGAAGGTCAATGGTATGAATGCAAACTTTGGAGCGTTCCGTCATACTTGGGCAACTATAGCTCAGAATGACTGTGGCGCTTCACTTGGTGATGTTGATTTCGGACTTAACCATTCAACAAACAAAATGGCTCGTGTATATACAAAGATTGATTTCTCACCTGCCTGGAGATTGAATGAAAAGGTAATGGAGTTCATCTTTTTCTCTGATAAGGTCTCTGAGGTAAAAGCCAATGAGAAGGAAAAGAAGTTTGAGAAGCTTTCAAAGTATAATCTCATAAAAGGTGAAGCTTTCCTTGCAGGAAAAGTCATAGCCAAGGTAGAGAATACTGGTTTCTCCAATATAGATCAGGTCATAACAACCCTTATGGAGAAAATTCCATCTGGACTACCATCAAGAACAAAGATTCAGATAAAGATTACCAATAAGGATAAAGATCTCTGTCAATTCTATGAGCGTTGCATATAATAGGTCTTCAAAACAACGAAAACAATAATCGTTACGCGAACCACATAAACTTGCTGAATATGCAGAATAATATATCAAAACACTACTTAACTATCTATTATTCTTTTATTTATATTATATAATATAATGATGAATATATAGAAATAAGTTGTAGAAGAAAAAGTTTTATTCAGCAAGTTTATGAGGTTTTTAATGAAAAATCAAGTGAGCATAAAGTATCAAGAAATCAATTCTTCAATAATTCTATAATTCTATAATTATTGAAATTTATAATTCAATAAAAATATAATTCAATAAATGTTGCATAAACCAAACTATTGGAGTAACTTTGCACTAAAGAACTCAATTAGTTTATATAAATACACCACAATATGAGTAAGACAAGAATTATAGCCGTGTCCAATATGAAAGGCGGCTGTTCCAAGACCACAACCACAGTATCAATGGGTTGTGTACTTGCGCAAAAGGGATATAAAGTACTCCTTATAGACCTTGACGCACAGGCGAATTTAACATGTAGCCTCCTAACTGATGAAGTGTATTCCGATACTATATATACATCTTTCATTAAGCAGACTGAACTCCCTGTTGTCAAACTGACCGACACACTCCATATCGTACCATCCAGTATCGAACTTGCCTGTATAGATTTGGAGATAGGCTCACAGCTTGCCCGAGAGAGATACCTCACTAACCTCCTCGCACCAATAAAGGACAACTACGACTTCATACTCTGTGACTGTCCACCTTCATTAGGACTCACTACCCTCAATGCCTTCACAGCATGTACTGACATCATCGTCCCTCTTGTGGCAGAAGTCCTACCCTTTGAAGGACTCAAACTTGTTGATTGGGCAATCAATATGGTAAGGAAGACTGTCAATCCAGAAGCAAAACTCCTCGGAGTTGTCATCACTCAATCTGTCAATACCAGACTCTGCCGTATGATGGAACAGAACATTCGCCAGTCACTCGGTGATATAGTATTCAAAACCAATATCCGCAACAACACTACTGTTGCCGAAGCACCTGCAGCACATAAAGATGTTGTTTCATACGATAAGAAGTGTCATGGTGCAATAGACTATATAGCACTGACAGAAGAATTACTCACACGCATAAACTCTTAAAACTATGGCAAAGAAAATAGACGAGGAGCACATGGCACAGATGTTCGGAGGCTTTGGGCTCACATGCAATACTCCAATTCCACAATCCGAATCAAAGGTTGTTGACACTGTTCACACCCAACCTACTCCATCACAAGAACAAGAGACAGAACCAAATACCGATGGCTCAATACCATCAGAACCAACATCTGCGGAACCACCAAAGAAGAAAAAGAAAGCTGCCAAGGTATCTTTCATGTGCCGTTTGTCAGAAAATAATCTCATGAAGATCCGTATGCTTTCTGCCATATCCAGCAAGAGCATATCCGACTACATAGACGAAAGCGTCAGTTCATTCCTTGAAGAGTATGAAGCCAAGAACGGTGTCATACGCACGCGCAAACATTATTTATAATATAATAAAGCTATTTGTAAAACATATCTTTGAGAGGCTTTCCTCTTTTAATCATCATCATCTTTTATCATGCCAGAGGCTGTTTCCTTTACTGGAGGCAGCCTTTTTTGCGTTTTATGAGCTGACCAAGGGGCTAAAACACGCCAAATACTCCCTTAAATTGGGTGAGTTGCTTTACCTTTTGCTGAAAATGGTAAACGAACAAGGAACGAAAGTTAAACATTATTTTGCAAAGTGTCTTATCTATACGTATCGGTAAAATACTTCATAACTTTGCATTGCAATTAAAAAAAGAGCGCAATATCGCAGCTCCTCAAACACAACAAATCAAACACCACAAACACCGAATATGAGTGCATTTACAATTTTCTTTTTAGTCGTGACATTTCTATATGTCCTCTACTATGCAGTAATAATCACGCTGGATCTGAATGCCAAGCCAAAAACAGATGGTGCTCAGGTTGAGACTGTCGATACGGAAGGTATGATACCTGACAATGATGAAGGTCTTCCCGATGACACAGTATCAGATGATGAAGAAGAGACCACTTCTGCACCTGTTGTTGAACATGACACACCAATAGATGCTGAATCTGATTTATCTCCTTTTGCTCCTCATGGAAATGAAATTCAACCAGAGACACAGCAACCGTTCGATAATCCTTACGGTCTCGGTGACGAAGATGAAACGAGCTCAGAAGCATCGACTGCTGAAATAGATTCTCCTTCTGATGAAACTGAACACAACCAGGAAGAACCGAATCCCGATTCAACAGAGGATGGTGAGGAACCAGAAGCACAGATACAGTTCTTTGGACCGGAACCATCAAACGGTGGAATAGCTGAGGACATCAACAACAGTCAGGAAACGCTGATGGCAGAGTCGCTCACTCCATGTACACCAAACATGCTTGCCACCGAAGTACTTGATATTGTCAGCATCCGTCGCTCATTCTATGGCAGTGAAGAGGATGAGAATCATGCCGAAGACGATGACCAAAGCCACGACAATCCTGAAGAGTCAACATTATCTGACAAATTGCCTATGGAGAACGATGAAGAGTCTCTTGTTCTGGACAGGATTTAAGGAAATCAGTAAAAGCAGATTTTTCCCTCTTTTGACGATCCTTCTTCTCTTCCCAATAGCTATCAATGCCAGATGTGGAAGTGTTGACTACACGATGGGAGCAGATGGACTCAGTAATGCCGTCTATTGGTTGGTTCTTATCACCATGAACACAATGGACGTGCTTTATGCAGGAGCTGCTGTAATAGTAGTAGTCTCAGCCTTACAGATATATATAAGGATGAATAACGGAGAAGGCGAAGTAACCAAGAGCATAATGATGCTTGTTGGAGGATGTCTCTTTATGATACTCGCTCCGATAGTCATGGAAGCTATCTTTGGCTTTGAGATGTACGAGTTCTGATACACAAACATTAAAATCACTAAGTGAATAATAATCAACTCTAAATTATCAACTAACATTATCTAACAACAGTCATGAAACAGAATGATTAACAACTTCGCGAAGAAGGTCGGTGACCTTTTCGTATCAGGCGCAAAGCGC
>JAGHTW010000225.1 GCA_018065145.1 Candidatus Prevotella equi | reverse complement strand
GAAAAAGTAATTAAATAGCATAATACATGTCATATTTCAAAAGACACATAGATCAAAAACTCCTTGATTGGAAAGACAGTGACAGACGTAAGCCTTTGTTGATACGCGGTGCACGTCAGGTTGGAAAGTCAACTGCTGTCAGAGAACTTGGTAAGTCATTCAAGTACTTTGTTGAGATAAATCTGGAAAAACAACCAGACTTAAAACAACTGTTTCCTGAGAATATCGATGTCAAGAAGACTTGCGAAAAGCTCAGCGGTACATTGGCAACACCAATAATTCCAGGCGAAACGCTTCTCTTCATTGACGAGATTCAGGTTTGCAAAGAAGCTATAATGGCGTTAAGATACTTCAAGGAAGACTATCCAGAACTCCACGTTATAGCTGCAGGTTCGTTACTTGAATTTACGTTAGAGGAACTTCCATCATTTGGTGTAGGAAGAATACGCTCCATATATATGTACCCATTCTCCTTCGACGAGTTCTTAATGGCTCAGGGGCTCGACCTCGTGGTTGAGTTCAAGAAAAAAGCGAACAACGAGGATCCTCTTGCAGAAAAGGCGCACAAAGACCTAATAGAACAACTCAGAACGTTCTATCTGGTTGGAGGTATGCCTGCCGCTGTGACAGAATGGATAGAAACACATAGTTATATAGAGGTGTCACATGTACATAATGACATCATTGATACGTATAATGATGACTTCTCAAAATATAAGAAACGTGTTTCTCCTGTGCTGTTACGACAGGTTCTGCGTTCTGTAGCACTACAGGTTGGAGGCAAATTTATCTGCTCACAAGCTTCGCGTGACACAAAATCTACAGTTGTAAAAGAGGCTTTGCATCTTTTGGCTTTAGCAGGTCTTGTCGTTCCTGTAGTTCATACCGATGCCAACGGAGTACCGCTCGGAGCAGAAGAAGACGTAAACTTTACAAAATATCTTTTCTTTGATCTTGGAGTTATGCAGACAATGTTAGGCATTCCTGCTGCAGATATTCTTCTGGCATCAGAAGCTGATTTTGTCAACAAGGGAGGTACTTCTGAAATGTTTGCAGGACTTGAAATGCAGAAATATCGTGATTGCTTTGTAAAGTCAGAGATGCATTACTGGGAGAATCATGAAAAAGGAAGCCAGGCAGAGGTTGATTATGTTGCAGTACATAACAATACGGTTTTGCCGGTTGAAGTAAAGGCAAATACGAAAGGTAGTATGCAAAGCCTTTGGATTTTCATGAGAGGACGTAAGCTTCACGATGCTATTCGCACTTCTCTAGAAAACTTCGGTCAGTTCTATTACTACGACCCCAAGGCAGAGAATGCAGAAAGACATGTTGATATTGTCCCACTATATGCACTCAGTAATCTGAACATAAAATAAGCAAAAAGGCTTCTTTTCATCCATTAAGGAGAAAGGAAGCCTTTTACCATTGGAGTGAGGAACCAGATTTGAAGGTTTATCTCGACGGCCGAAGGGAAAGCCAACCTACGACCTGCTCATTACAGCTTTTGCCGTAGGGCAAAATGCAGAGCTGCACTACCGTTATGCAATAGGACATTATGTTTGCGGAGGCTAAAGGATTCGAACCTTCGGAACCTATCGGTTCAACAGGTTAGCAGTGTGCCGCTTTCGACCACTCAGCCATACTTCCTTTTTGATTTGATATTCTATCTAATTCAGTCACGACTCGACATAATCCAAATAAATTTGGCTTCTGTTCTCGCTGTTCCTTCATTTCGAGTGCAAAGGTATTATGGTCGAATGCAGTCTTTTTTCGTTCTTGAAAAAACTTTCAAAAAATCTTCTTTTTTTATGTTTTTCCAAGATTTTGAGAGTAAAATGCACTTTTTTACCTTAATGTATGAAATGATTAAAGTACGTTTATGTTTACAGGCAAATCTGATATCAACAACAATCCTAACACTTTTTCTCAGAAAATAGGGATTATGGAACTCACTCATAGGGATTTTACCCTTTGTATTCATTCAAAATCGTGTACTTTTGCTCCCAGATTTCAAACCAATAAAAAGTTAAGACAATGAAGACAAACGAGAAAATTACATCTGCAATCATCATTGCATTAGGAGTTATCGTGATGGGCTTTGCCCTCCGCAGTGGTATCGTAACCTTCAAGGACATGGACAGAAGCGTGTCTGTCAAGGGACTTGCAGAACGTGAGATTAAGGCTGACAAGGTCACATGGCCATTGGTGTATAAGGAACTTGGCAACGACCCAGCAGAAATGTATGACCTTCTTGAGAAAAAGAATGCCAAGGTGGTAACATTCCTCAAATCAGCCGGAGTCAAGACAGAGGACATCAGCATCAACCCACCTGTCATCACTGACCGTCAGGCAGATAACTACGGCAACGAGATAATGAACTACCGCTACAAGGCAACGAGTGTCATCACCGTCACGTCCTCAGAAGTTGACAAGATTCGTACTCTCATGCGCCGCCAGTCAGAACTTATGAAACAAGGTATTGCCCTTGTCAGCGAAGAGTATGGCAACAACAGCATCGTCTATGAGTTCACCAAACTCAACGAGGTGAAGCCAGCCATGATAGAAGAGGCAACTAAAAACGCGCGTACCACAGCGCAGAAGTTTGCTGACGACTCTGGCAGTTCCCTTGGCGAGATACGCAGTGCCCAACAAGGACAGTTCTCCATCGAGGACAGAGACGCAAACACCCCATACATCAAGAAGTTGAGAGTAGTCAATACCATTGAATACTCATTGAAATAGACAGAAACAGGAGCCGACTCACGCGAAGAGCCGGCTCCATTTCAAATAATTAACGTAGAAACAAAAAAACTTTTTATATTGTTACTCGACGTAAACAGACACCTTGGTATTACGATCCTCCTCATTTCGGTCATGCTCATTCACGCCACCATGAGCGAACACCTTCATCTGCTCCTTCTGTATTCCACGCTTCTGAAGCTGATAATGTGGAAACGCTGTCACCGTTGCCCCAGACATATCGCTGATACCACCACAACATTGTTTCCGTTAACTAATACTATTTGGAATCTGCCAGACACATTGTTTCCACATTCGCTCCGTAACGTCAGGACACAGAAACAGCGTTCCTTGCACCATTCCGTATGGAGTAATGCAAGAAACGC
>JAGHTW010000154.1 GCA_018065145.1 Candidatus Prevotella equi | reverse complement strand
CAAAATCTCCACGTCTGCCGTAGAAATCAAACAGATTGATCATTGGTTCAGTTTCAATATCATAACTATCAGTAATCATAGCATATTGAATCAGATGTGAGTTTTATATTGCTCCGGTATCTCAAGATTGAAAGTTCTGCATAATAACAGGACGTCGTGGACATCATTTTCATCGTATTCATATCCAAGATGGAACTGTACCTGTGCCTCCGGGTTTATGCATGTTACCTCAATATTCCCGATATTTCCTTTACCTGAGAAAGTTTCGCTTGGGAAAGTGTATCCGTCATATAGAATTCCATCTTCGACATATTCGAAACAATGCAGATCGATTATTCTTCCGTTGTCATCTTTCCAGACAGTATGGCTATCGGTCGTATAGTCCATTACAACTTCTCTGTATCCCTTCCAGGTAATCACGGATATGGCCTTACCATAGTCTTTCTTCTCTACGAACAGATCGATGTCGTTATGTATTCTTGTTTCTCTGCCTATAAGTGCATCGACACCCCAACCGCCGTCCAGAAACACCTTTACAGATGCTTCAGACAGCATTTCAAGAATCTCACATGCATCAAAATAAGTGACCATAAAATTGCAATTAAAATAAACTTTGGTGCAAAGTTAATAAAATTCCGTGAGACTAAAGAGACTTATACGTAGAAAGTTAAACATACAACTGTATTTTCGCAGAAAATACTATAAAATGCCACCTGAAAAGCCCACTTTTCGTGCACATTTTTCCAACTAAAGCCATTTTTTCAACCTGATTGCTGAAACGACAATAAGGTTCACAATACCTGATTTTGCACCTTCAGGAACGCAGCACAAAATGATAGAAAATGAAAATTTCCGTTCATTTCCGTGTTAAGATATGTTAAGCAGATGTTTTCATTTTGGGGTTTTTGAAATTTTTGTTTCCAGTTTGTTTCTTTTGGTTGTTTTTGCTTTTCGGGGGTATTGATTATCAGTTCTTTACAATCTTAAAGCAGATTCTCAAGAAGAAGATTATGATGGTCGTTGGCGCATGTATCTTCCTCGTGGCTGCAGCTCAGGCTCTCCCTCTCTTCTTCGGCATCTAAACGAACATAGAATAGTGATACTTTATGGCAGCAGAACTAAAAGACAGTCAGTACGTTAGTTACCCAATCTTCAAGGGTTTGCAGAAGCCTCTGGAGTTTATGGGCATACAGGGACGTTACATCACCTGGGCGGCTTGTGCAGTAGGTGGAGCCATCCTCGGTTTCATCATCGTGTACTGCATACTTGGGTTTGTGGCAGGTCTGATAGTTCTTGCTGTTTCTCTCTCTACGGGTGCAGTTCTTATCTTCTTCAAGCAGAAGAAAGGACTGCATACCAAGAAGGAGGATCATGGAGTATTCATCTATTCCTGTTCGCATAGAATGTAAACAACAAAATTCAAACGTAAACAATGAGCAAGTGTGTTGAAATCTGAATAATGTGTAATCGGTAGGCTCACCCTCGCGTTAGGATGAGCCTATCTTTATAAGAGCCTATTGTATGAAAATATTGATTTGTGAGACATACTCATATTCTCGAAAAGACTATGTGGCACTGCCAGATAAATATGACATTGAGCTTTGTTTCCTCAAAGAGAATGGTCAGTCTTATCTGAAGGTATCTTTCTTTGATGAAAATGACGATGAACTATTCCATTCAGCAGTCTATGTTTCAGGCGAGTTTGAGGATGTTGCAGAATCCATAAGGAAATATCCTCGTGGCAATGTGGTTCTTAGCTCCATGTTGGAGAAGATTACTACGGATTTTCAGGAAACACTCACTTCGTCTGTTGGCAATGTAGTAGTCTTCGACCTTGATAAGTTCCTTGATCCATGGTTTGGTTATCTGAACGAACAGCTTGCAGACTATTGTAAAAAGCATTTCAAATGATACTATACGTAATACTGACATTTGTGGCTATACTCACTGGCATGGCAATCTCTGTCTATGCTTTCGGTACTGGCGGTAAGCGCAAGAAGATATTCCAGGACATCTACTTCTCTGTTGAGGATGTGGATGGCATTGGTGTACTCTATACAAAGACAGGAGAATACTCTGCTGTCCTGAAGATAGAGAATCCTGTACAGAAATACTCTGCCAATATCGACAACTACTATGAGTTCACCCATCTGTTGACATCCCTTGCCCAGACGCTTGGAGAAGGTTACGCAATCCACAAGCAAGACGTTTTCGTTCGCAAGAAATTCAAGGATGAGACCAACGACAACCATGAGTTCCTTTCTGAATCATATTTCCGATACTTCACTGGCAGAACCTATACGGACTGTCAGACCTATCTGATTATCACTCAGGAAAACAAAAAGAGTCGTCTCTTTTCTTTTGACAGCAAGAAATGGCGTGAGTTCCTTGTTAAGATACGAAAAGTCAAAGACCAGTTGAAGGATAGTGGCGTTGAGTCAACCTATCTTGGTGGAAATGAAGCCAAGGACTATGTTGACCGATTCTTCTCGATGAACTTCACCGATAAGACTGTCTCGATGACCAATTTCAAGGTAGATGACGAATCAATCTCAATGGGTGACAGACGCTGCAAGATTTACAGCCTTGTAGATGTTGACTGTATCAACACGCCTTCTATTGTCCGTCCATTTACCAACATTGAGGTCAACAATGTATCTATGCCTGTAGATTTGGTGTCACTCGTTGACAGCATACCTACGGCAGAAGTCGTTGTTTTCAACCAGATGCTCTTCATGCCTAACCAGAAGCGAGAGCTTTCACTGCTTGACAAGAAGAAAAACCGTCATGCCAGTATGCCTAATCCAAGCAACCTGATTGCTGTAGAAGACATCAAAAAAGTACAGGACGTAATTGCTCGTGAGAACAAGCAGCTCGTCTATACCCATTATAATCTTATAGTAGGTGTGCCTATTGATTCAGACATTCAGAAGTGTACCAACCATCTGGAAAATGCCTTTGGCAGACTCGGCATCCACATAAGCAAGCGTGCTTATAATCAGCTGGAGCTCTTTGTCAACTCATTCCCTGGCAACTGCTACAGCATGAACCAAGACTACGACAGGTTCCTCACTCTCAGTGATGCAGCTGCTTGTCTTATGTACAAGGAGCACATTCAGCATAGCGAGGAAACACCTTTGAAAATCTACTATACAGATAGACAAGGTGTCCCTGTAGCCATTGACATCTGCGGTAAGGAAGGTAAGAACAAGATTACGGACAACTCCAATTTCTTCTGCCTCGGTCCTTCTGGATCAGGTAAATCGTTCCACATGAACAGCGTAGTTCGCCAGATGTGGGAGCAGAACACCGATGTAGTCATGGTTGATACAGGTAACTCATACGAAGGACTATGTGAATATGTCGGCGGTAAGTACATCAGCTATACCGATGAGCATCCAATCACAATGAATCCGTTTGCCATCAAGCGTGAAGAATTGAATATCGAGAAGAC
>JAGHTW010000079.1 GCA_018065145.1 Candidatus Prevotella equi | reverse complement strand
TGATTCAAAATGCTGATATGATACAGAGATTTATTCGCATGTATGGAATGCTCCCACACAGGCTATTAAATACCAACGATTTCTAAGAACTATTATATTATGGCGTATCGGACGCTGCGTTATTATTCAAATTTTTAACGAACTATTGCTATAACTAAACTATTTATATTAACTAAATTTATTTTTCATGAAACTAAAACATTTACTTTTAGCTGCGTCATGCGTTGTAATGAGCGCAAGCGCATGGGCACAGTCTGCTGGCATCAATTCTATGCCTTACACAACAGACTTCTCTTCAGTAAATCCATTTGACGGCGGTTCTGTCGTAGATGGTTCTAACGTATCATCTGTATTGAATGTAAACAACACTACCGCTACTGCAACATTCAACATTGAAGGAAACACACCTTATGTACTTGCAGACAAGGAGGAAGTGACAGTATCATTTACTGCATTCCATGGATGGCTTAGTGGTGGTGCAAATCAGAGCGTATCTCTTCTCAACTCTGAAGATGTTGTCCTTGCAAGCTATACATACAATCTTGGAAATTGCAACCTTACAGCTGTTACTGTTGCAGGAAAGGCAGCCTCTGTTACTGCATACAACCTTCAGTCAAAGGCTGCTTCTAAAAATGCCAATGGATTGGACAATGGCAAGAGTCAGGGTTATGTAACAACAGAAGGAAACAACCCTGTTATCACTTTCACTGTAGCAAAATCTGGACGTTGCAGCGTCAATGTCAAGAAAGGAGCTGCAAGCATTGACAACACATACGTTAACACTGTTGATGCTGGCGTGAAAATGGATATTGCAAAAATTGTCATCACATGTGCAAGCAACAATGGTGATAGAACTATCTGTATAGACGACCTCAGCATCACAACAGGAACAGTAACAAAGACGGATAAGGAGCTTGCAATTGAAGCATACGAGGCTGCTGACATCGAATACACAGAAGCACTCACTTTGGCAAAAACTTATAGCACTGTCAATGTGAGCGATACAAAGCCATTCATGCGCACTACTGCATCTGCAGCAACATTCTCAGCGGCAGTTAGCGCAGCAGAAACAAGCTATGCTTCTGCCACTATTGCAGACCTCTCTGCCGCAGCTGCATCAGACATCAATGCTGCAGCTGCTACTATCTCTGGATTGGCAGGAGACATCGCAACAGCAACAGACACTTATGCTGGAGCTTTCAATCAGCCTGACGGCGCACTCTATTACAGAATTTACTCTGCAGGATCAACTCTTAACATTAATACAGTACAAAGCGCTAACCAGAGCATTATCCTCACAGAAACTCCTGGTGTTGTCAAGATTGTTCCTGTAACTGGTGGATACAACATTAGAGATGCTTACGATAACAACTTTGTTCATGACAAGGCTAACAATGCAACATGGGGAATAGCTGGTGCATTTGCAGAATCACGCGGAGAGCGTTTCACTGCAACTGTCAATCCAGACGGAACTGTAACTTTGACAAGTGCTTATAGTTCAATCGCTCTTTCTGCAGCATCTCAGGAGGCAGGAAGCTATGTAGGTAAAAGCGGTGCATTCAGCACTTGGATGGTCTCTGAACCAGTAGAAGTTGCTGAGGTTGCAATGGCAATTGCAGCAGACAAATACTCCACTTTCGTAGCTCCATTCGATGTCGCAATCCCAGCAGATGTTAAGGCTTACAAGGCAACAGGCGTTAGCGGCACTACTGTGGTAGAAGAAGAAATCACAACAACCATTCCTGCAAATACACCAGTTCTTCTTTATAGCACTATTGGCAAGCCAACATCATTCACTGGTATTAAGCCAACTGCAGCATCTGCTACAGAAGGTATTCTCACAGGTGTATTCGCAGATACTCAGGTTCCTGTTGGCTCATACGTTCTCCAGAATCAGGGTGATGGCCAGAAGTTCTACATCGTAGGTTCTGCACAGCCAACTCTCTCTGCTAACAAGGCTTACCTCACAGTTGCATCAAGCGCTCGTGAGTTGAAAATCGCAGAAGAGGCGACTGCTATCAAGGCTGTTAACGCTCTTGTAAACGGTGACGCTAAGATCTACGACATCAACGGTCGTGAGCTCAACTCACTCCAGAAGGGTATCAACATCGTAAACGGTGTTAAGGTTCTCGTTAAGTAATCAAAACAGGATTTATAAACTCTAAAATTGACTTTCAATATGAAAAAATATATTAAGCCAGCAGTTGAGATAATCGACGTAAACGCTCAGGAGATGCTTATTGCTCTCTCTGGCAGCGAAGCAAATTCTACATACCCAGGCGGCGGCGACGCTCGTGTTCTTGATTTCCAGGATATTGACCTTGGCAATAGCCTTGATTCAGAGACATTTGATCTTAGCTTCGACTTCGAAAACATGTAATCTATTACAGACTTACAAATACAGCAAGAGGATGTGCCAGTCGGCACATCCTCTTGTATTTTTGAGGGATTGAATGTCACATTACTTCACTGCTGTTTCTTTCTTATATAGCGCATGACTTGCACTGCCATATTCTGCCTCATAGTCCATGCGGTCGGAACGAATCTGAATCTCTATCCAGTTGCAATCAGGTCCCATGACTGTGAGCTGGAGCGCCTGATATCCGGATGACTTTGGATGGGTGATCCAATCGCGGATGCGGTCAGGATGGATGCGATAGAGCGAGCCTATCACGGTGTAGATGCGCCAGCAGAGAAGTGTCTCTTTGTCAAGTTTGGACATGGTATCTGACACAACTGCCGAGATGTCAGTATTGTCATCAAAACAATTATTGAGAGGCTGAAGGGCATCGGGTGTCTTATAGACGATGCGAGTGGCAAAAAGGTCATAAACATCATCGAAGTGCTTATGATCCACGCGCATCTTTCTCCAGATGCTATACACAGATTTCATTCTGTACTTGAAGGTATATTCTATGCCAAGGCTGTCGAGCATTGAGCATATTGGCAATGAGAAAGTTTTGAATACTATCTCGCACATTGCCTCTGAGTCGAACAGGAGTTTCTTGAGTTCCTTATAGTCTTCCGGATAGCCTAATCGAACTGCCAGTTCGAGCATCTCTGTCTGCTCATGGTGCATGCCCAGCTCTTCTGCCATAGGCCCATAGACGCTCATGGCTTCGTCGCATGCAGGGAGCGCTTCCTCTGCAGAAACGTTATCCTTTTTCATCTCGCGCAACTTGTCAAGATGCGCTGTCACTTGAAGTGGGGTTGATTGCATATTTTAAAAGACCCTCTCTGCCTCGCTAGCTGGCCGTCCTCACGAAGAGCACTTCGTTCGGTCGCTCCCTAAACCGTGACATTTAGTCACGCTTCTTAACGGTTGCTACCCCCGTAGAGGGGGAGACCATGCGGAACAAATAGGATATTTAAGATTAATTTAATAAAATATCAATAGTTCGTTAAAAATTTGAATAATCACGCAGCGTCCGAGACGCCATAATATAATAGTTCTTTGAAATCGTTGGTATTTAATAGCCTGTGTGGGCGCA
>JAGHTW010000182.1 GCA_018065145.1 Candidatus Prevotella equi | reverse complement strand
TGTTGCCTGTGAACAAATTGTTAAGGCTTTTGAGGATTTTACAAAGAAAGCACCGTTATTGTATGACGTAAAACAGAAATGAATACATTTACTCTATAGGCAAACAGCCACACTTCTTTTTCGGGGGAAGTGTGGCTGTTGTCGTTTTTTTTGATAGAAAAAACGGGTGTTTTAAGGGGGTGTTGTAATCGTTGCACGATTAGGCGGTAATCGTGCAACGATTACTCGGTAAAAGTGGCACGATTACACTGTAATCGTTGCACGATTGCAGGAGGGGGGTAATTGTACTGCTTTTACTGACTAATTGTATTACTTTTACGCATTTTTTTAATGTATGGTGATGTTGTTGATAGGGACTTTATTCCACGAGAAATGTGGGATGAGGTCTTTTGCTGTCATAGGGGTTGGGGTGGGTGTTATGCCAGCGTGGTAGGCAAGGGTGCCGAGGATTTGTTCGGGAGTGCTGTTGTTGCGTAGCACTGACATGTCGAGGCTTTTGTCACGTTTGGAGAGACGCTGGCCGCTGCTGTTGCAGAGCAGTGGGAGGTGACAGAAGTGCGGTGGCTGGAAGCCGAGGAGCTCTGCGAGGTATATCTGCTGCGGCGATGAGAGGAGCAGGTCGCAGCCGCGCACTACCTCGGTGATGCCCATGAGGGCATCGTCGATGACAACGGCGAGCTGGTATGCCCAGGCGCCGTCCTTGCGGCGGACGATGAAGTCGCCGCAGTGCTCGGCGAGGTTCACCGCCTGCTCGCCGTAATGACCGTCGGTGAAGGTGACGACGCTGTCAGGAACGATGAGGCGCAGAGCGGCGGGGGAGGCGAATTGAGAATTGAAAGTTGAAAATTGAGAAGGGGTGAGCCCGAAAATGAATTTTCGGGAACGGTGGCTGGGTGGGACCGAAAATGAATTTTCGGGAACGGTGGCGGAGTTCTTGGGGCGGCAGGTGCCTTTATATACTACTCGGCCATCGCTTTCGTGGGGGGCTTGGGTGGCGAGGATGTCGGCACGGGTGCAGTAGCATGGATAGACGAGGCCGCGCTCGGTGAGACGACGGAGGTATTCTTCGTAGATGTCATAGCGCTGGCTTTGGTAGTATGGGCCTTTGTCCCATGTGAGGCCGAGCCATTCCAGGTCGCTCATGATGAGGTCGGCATATTCTTGACGGGAGCGCTGTGGGTCGATGTCTTCTATGCGCAATAGCCATTCGCCTCCCTGCGCCTTGGCTGATAGCCAAGAGAGCATGGCGGAGAAGATATTGCCGAGGTGCATGCGGCCGGTGGGAGAGGGTGCGAAACGAGAGAGCATGGGGATTGGTAGGTTGAGGGTTGATAGGACCGAAAATAAATTTTCGGGAACAGTGGCGGATTTTCGGGAACGGTGGCTGGGTGGGACCGAAAATGAATTTTCGGGAACGGTGGCGGAGTTATTGGGAACAGTGGCGGATTTTCGGGAACGGTGGCTTTTCTTTATAGCTTTATGCGGAGTTGGAGGTCGAGGTCTGTTTGGTTGTTTGCTTGTATCATTCTTTCTGCTGTGCCGATGGTGGCGCGGTCGAAGTAACGGGTGTGACTTGCCTTGGCGGTGAGGGAGAAGACTCGCGATAGCGTTGCTTCGCCTACGAGTGCGGCGTGGATGCCGTGACCGTAGTATGAGGTGTAGCCGAAGGAGTATCTCATTGAGCGCTCGTAGGTGTAGAGGCGGGAGTCGTAGTCGGAGGTGTTGAAATATGCCGCGTTGAGATAGACGAGGTATCTCTTGCTGAGCTTACAGCCTACGGACTGCGCTACGATGACGCCACGGCTTATCTTGTCATGGAAAGTATAGAGCACCCCTTCCAGCTGTGTCTTTGCCGTCCATCGTTTGTTGTTCAGCGCCGCCGTGAGACGCAGGTGGTGGTTTGCCGTTTTGTCGTAGAGTCCGCCAGAGCTCGCGATGTCCTTGTATTTGCTCTTGAAGCGATAGCGAAGGGCTAAGCCCCACTTCTTGAGGGAATATTCCGCATTGACGCTCGCATCATAGGCGTAGGAAGAGTTGCTGACGCCGTATCTCAGCCACGGGAAATAGGCAATGTCGCCATAGGCTGTTATGGCAAGTTGCTTCATGGGCTTCCATGTAGCGCCGAGATATACGCCGCTCTCATTCTGCACCGCTCCGCCCTCGCTGAATGAGGAGCCGTAGAGAGCGTAGTAGTGGTAGTCGTAATAGCGCTGTACGGCGGTGAGGGATAGCCTTCGTGAGACATTGTAGGAGAGTGTGTTCACCGTTGCTACGGCGCGGCTGTCGCCTGTTGCCGTCTCGCCACTGAGGGAAAGACTTTTCCATCTGAAACTATAGTCGATGCTGGCATTCCAGAAGGACCTGCCCTGCGGATAGAAGGTGCGGTGGGATATGGTGGAAGAGGAGTTGTTAGGGTTCAGCTTGCGGTTGAAGTGCGAGAAAAGGAACGACGCGCCGAGAGAGAGGTGTGTGTCCTTGATGCGCAGTGGATAGGCAAGGTGCATGGCGGTGGTGAACTGCGTGCTGTTGTTCTTCTTGTTCATATCGTTCTGCAGACGGTGGTAGGACGATGTCAGCACTGTGGCGATGGTAGAGTCCTTGTTGAGCGTGGCGTCGATGAAGCGATAGGAGAGAAGGGCCGTTACGGTAACCTTTCCCACCTGTAACGATGCCGCCGCGCCTTGCAGGCGCTTGCCGTCAGAGGTGCCGCTGTAGGGTGATATATCGTTTGCTACCCTGCCGGTTGTTGACGCCATGGCGCCTTTGGAGAGTGAGAAGTTGTTGTTCAGGACCAGTCCCATGCCGAACCTTGCGCGAAACGTTCCCGCTATCAGTTTCTTACAGATGCCCAGATTACGCACCGACACGTTATATGCGTAGCGGTCGTAACCCCAACTGTTGCCGTTGGAGAAGAATGGCTCTCCCGCCGACTTGGCGCCAGTGAGGTTTACGGAGATATTGTCTCCTATGGTGAGGGAGTAGCGCAGCGAGTGCTTTATGGGATCGCCGAGGTAGCGGTTGGCATATTTCGCACTGCCAGAGTTCCTGTCGCCGGCGCGGTAATAGGTAGGAATGGCTGCCGTAGCGGTGATGTCGTGCTTGGTGCGCCAGCGCTTCTCCGTTGATGATGGCACGCAGAGGAAGTTCTTCAGGTACTGCCGCAGAGCATCATCGATGGACGGTATCATGTTCAGTTCGTCGATGCTCCGCATGTTGCCGTATTTCTCGCGATACTCTATGATGTCGCTTATGATATCAATGGTGACGCCGGGGATGAGAAGCAGCTCGTCCACCTCGACGGTGTTGATGTTGAGGGGATGCTGTTGCAGTTCCGTAAGGTGCTCGTAAGCCTGTTCCATGGCGGCGACGGACTCGTCATCGTTCTCAAAGAGAGAGATGAGTGACTCGTCGAGGGAACGCGTGGAAAGCCCAACAGCACTGCTGTTGGGAACAGGACCTTCCTCGCTAGTGAAAGAAGGCCCGGCTGCACTGCTGTTGGGAACGGGACCCTCCTCGCTAGGGAAAGAAGGCGCTTCCTCGCTTACGGGGGCTGCTTTGCTTATTAGCGAGATGGTGAGGAAGAACAGACAAAGAGTGTGTCTATTCATCCACATACTTCTTTAGTGCGCGCACTACACCGCTTGCCCATGTATCGATGCCGCCGTCCATCTCCAGCGATGACACCAGCTTGAGCACGTTCTCTATCGGCATGCCGTAGCGCAGAACGCCGCTGATGAGCTTGGCGTAGTTCCAATATATAGGGTTGAACTTCTCAGACAACCCTTCCATCGTGGTCTTGTAGCCACGTTTGTTCTCAAACTGAAAGTCGTAGCGCTTTGTGCCGTCAGCGTTCACCTGCTTGATAATCTTACCGTGCTCAACAGCCTTAGGCAGGAGGATGCCCTCCTCCTCATCCTGCAGTCCGGTGAATATCTCGTAAGGCTTGCCGTTGAGCAATCCTACGAACGCCACCCATTTCTCTTTGGCATTCTGAAAACGCACCACGTCACACTCCAGAACCTCCGGACGCTTGTGGTAGTTGTTTGTTGTGGTCTTAGTTTCTGACATATTCGTTTGCTTTGTTACGTTTCTGAATCATTATCGCTATGATGGAGAATATAGCGAGGGTATATGGATAGTACATATAAGGTATGATGTCGATAGGGTTCTGCTTTGACAGTGCTGCCGCCATGAGCAGTTGTGCGCCGTATGGTATGATGCCCTGCATGATGCACGAGAAGGTATCGAGGATGCTTGCTACGCGACGTGGGTCAAGTGAGAACTTCTGCGAGATGTCCTTTGCGATGCCTGCCACGGTGATGATTGCTACGGTGTTGTTGGCGGTGCAGATGTCAACGAAACTGACGAGCGCAGCGATGCTCAGTTCTGCGCTGCGGGGAGAGTTGATGCGACGCAGGATCTTGTCCATGAGATACTGTATGCCGCCGTTGGCGCGTATCAGTTCCAGTATGCCACCTGCCAGCATGGTGACGATGATGAGTTCGCCCATGCCGAGGATGCCATCGCCCATGGCACCGAACCACGAGTAGAGGTCATAGGTGCCGAGATATAGACCGATTGCTCCAGTGAGTAACGAACCGATGCAGAGCACGAAGAGCACGTTCATTCCCATTATTGCCGTTACAAGGACGGCGAGATATGGCACTATCTTCAGCCAGTTCACCTCGGGGTATATGTCGCGGATGACTACCTCGTTGCCGAGGAAGATATAAAGCACCACCATCAGCAGTGCTGCCGGCAGTGCCACCTTGATGTTTGTAAGGAATTTGTCGGACATTCGGCATCCCTGTGTCTGCGTTGCCACGACGGTAGTGTCGGAGATGAAGGAAAGGTTATCGCCGAAGAAAGCTCCGCCTACGACTATTGCCGTAACCATCGGCAGGGAGTTGCCCGTGGCGCTGGCTATGCCTGCAGCGATAGGCGTCAGTGCTACTATCGTTCCTACGCTGGTACCTACGGAGAGAGATATGAGTGCGGCGGCAAGGAATAGTCCCACGAACATAGCCGATGGTGGAACGACGCTGAGCGTGAGATACACCACGTCATCGATGCTGCCGAGAGTCTTGGCAGAGTTGGCAAAGGCACCCGCGAGGATGAATATCCATATCATGAGCATGATATTGGACTCCCCGGCCCCCTTGCTGAATGTATTGATGCGCTCCTTTATCTCGCCCTTCGATGTCGCTATGGCAACGATGGCAGTCAGCATGAAGGCAACGCTGATAGGTACTTTGTAGAAGTCGCCCGCAACGATGGATGCTACGAGATATATGATAATGAAAAAGAATATTGGTGTTAATGCTATCATGTGGTATTTTGTCGTTTTACGCACAAAAGTACAACAAATATCTGAAACTGCCAAAGTTATTGTTAATAATTTGGTGGTTTCAGAAAAAGTTAGTAACTTTGCACGCTATATTGACAACAATAAATTTTGTATATTACATGAAAGAACTTGCACTGAAGTATGGCTGCAATCCTAACCAGAAGCCATCACGTATCTACATGAACGAAGGCGAACTGCCTATCGAAGTACTTAACGGACGTCCAGGCTACATCAATTTCCTTGACGCGCTTAACTCCTGGCAGTTGGTGAAGGAGCTGAAGGAGGCAACAGGTCTGCCTGCTGCTGCCAGCTTCAAGCATGTGAGCCCTGCAGGTGCTGCAGTAGGTCTGCCACTGTCTGACACGCTGAAGAAGATATACTTCGTGGATGACGTGAAGGGTATCGATGAGAGTCCTGTGGCATGTGCCTATGCCCGTGCCCGTGGCGCTGACCGTATGTCAAGCTATGGTGACTTCATCGCTCTCTCTGACGAGTGCGACGCTACAACCGCTCGCCTTATCAAGCGTGAGGTGTCTGATGGTGTCATAGCACCAAGCTTCAGCGCTGAGGCTATGGAGATACTGAAGGACAAGCGTAAGGGTACCTATAACGTGATAAAGATAGACCCTAGCTATGTTCCTGCGCCAGTAGAGACAAAGCAGTGCTTTGGCGTTACCTTTGAGCAGGGCCGTAACGAGGTGAAGCTGAATGATCCAGCGCTGTTTGAGAATATCCCTACACAGTCAAAGACATTCACCGCTGAGGCTAAGCGCGACCTTATGATAGCGCTCATCACACTGAAATATACCCAGTCTAACTCAGTATGTTACGTGAAGGACGGTCAGGCTATCGGTATCGGTGCTGGTCAGCAGAGCCGTATCCACTGTACCCGTCTTGCTGGTAACAAGGCAGACATCTGGTGGTTGCGTCAGTGTCCAAAGGTGATGAACCTGCCTTTCAAGGAGGGTATCCGTCGTGCAGACCGTGACAATACCATCGATGTGTATATCTCTGACGACTATGAGGACGTATTGGCAGAGGGCACATGGCAGATGTTCTTCTCTGAGAAGCCAGAGCCTCTGACACGTGAGGAGAAGAAGGCGTGGATAGCACAGAATACTAAGGTAGCTCTTGGCTCTGATGCATTCTTCCCATTCGGTGATAACATCGAGCGCGCTCATAAGTCAGGCGTTGAGTTCATAGCACAGGCAGGTGGTTCTGTACGTGACGACAATGTTATCGAGACTTGTGACAAGTACGGTATCACAATGTCATTCACCGGCGTCCGCCTGTTCCATCACTAATTTCCAAATTAGCAAATTAGCAAATTTGTTAATTGGTAAAAACTTAAAAGTATGGCGGTAAACAACATTGGTGATTCAGATTTTGACTCTATCCTCATGAATGGTATCAGCTTCGGTCGCGGCGGTGACCGCCCGAAGCAGGATGACAAGGTGAAGACAAAGGCAAAGAAGAAAAAGTATATTACAGGTGCTCATGGCTCCGGCTCTGCAAGGCAGAAGGCGAAGTATCGTGAGCAGAGAGCGAATAGACATAAGTAATTATTTGTTACGGAAGCTTGACATATTCATGCTGCGACAGTTCTCGGCATTGTTTGCGGGAACGTTCTTCATCAGCCTTTTTGTGCTGATGATGCAGTTTGTGTGGAAACTCGTCAATGACCTTATCGGTAAAGGACTGTCCTTGGAAGTATTAGGACAGTTCTTCTGGTATATGGGACTGACGATGGTTCCGCAGGCTTTGCCGTTGGCGGTGTTGCTCTCTTCGCTCATCACGATGGGTAACCTCGGTGAGAGTAGTGAGCTGACGGCTATCAAGGCTTCCGGCATCTCGCTGGTGCGATGCCTTCGCTCCCTTTTCCTTGCCTCGGTGTTTATCGCCTGTTGCTCGTTCTATTTCCAGAACGAGATAGGTCCTAACGCTACGTCGCAGATGCGACAGATGCTCTTCTCCATGCGACAGAAGAGTCCGGAGCTGGAGATACCACAGGGTGTGTTCTATAACGGCATACCAAACTGTAACCTCTATGTGCAGCGTAAGGATATGGAGACGGGTATGCTCTATGGCGTGATGATATACCGCATGACGCAGAGCTATGAGGATGCCGCCATCATCCTTGCAGACTCCGGCATGCTGCAGTCAACGGCGGAGAAGCGCCATCTGCTACTCACGCTGCATAACGGCGAATGGTTTGAGAATATGCGTTCGCAGGAACTTGCCGGCAACGCTAATGTGCCATACCGCAGGGAGTCGTTTACAAAGAAGGTAATAGTGCTGGACTTTGACGATGGCTTTAACCTTGCGGAGATGTCGTCGATATCGCAGTCGGCATTGGCGCAGGGCATTGATGAATTGAGATTCCACATCGACTCTATACGTAGTGCCGGCGACAGCATAGGCAGGGAATTGCAGAACAGTATGCGGCAGTCAATGTTCCATGAGCCGTCGGACATAAAGAAGAAAGACTCCCTGCATGCCGTGACGGTGACGGCGAAGAAACTCGTCAGCGTGGATTCCATCATGCAGAAATTGCCGTTGGGACGACAGAAGGATGTGTTGCAACGCGTGAGCAACAAGCTGACGTTGGCAAAGGCAGACCTGGAGTATCGCAGTCTCGTGGCAGACGACTATAACCGCAGTGAGAGAGAGTGCCGGCTGGAGGTGTGGAAGAAATACACGCTGTCGCTGACGTGTGTCATCTTCTTCTTCATCGGTGCATCGCTCGGCGCCATCATACGAAAGGGCGGACTCGGCGTGCCGGTGATTATCTCCGTGCTGGTGTTTATCGTGTTCTATATCCTTGATAATACAGGCTTCCGCATGGCACAACAAGGTTCGTGGACTGTTGCCTTCGGCAGAGGATTGGCACCTGGGGTGCTGATACCGCTTGCGGCGTTCGTGACGTATAAGGCGAATAAAGACTCTGTGGTGTTCAACATGGATGCTTACCGCAACTTCTTCATGGCGCTGTTGGGCATGAGACAGAAGAGGAATATATCCTCAAAGGAGGTCGTCATCAACGATCCAGACTATTTGCGCGATGCACAGCGACTGGCGGACATCAATATGCAGTTGGCAGCGTATGCTGAGGAGCATCACCTCGTGCGACTGCCTAACCCTATCACGGTGTTCTTCCGCTATAAGCCAGACCATGACGTGGAAAGGATGTCGGAAGAGCTGGAGGCGGTGATAGACGATCTGGGCAATACGCGCGACAGGTATGTGCTGGCGTATCTCAACCAGTACCCGATAGTGTCGGAGAAGGCGCATACGAGACCTTTTGAGACACCGTGGATGAATGTCGCCGCCGCGATATTACTGCCACTCGGCGTGGTGCTGTATATCAGAATGTGCCGATTCAGACTGCGACTGCTGCGTGACATGAAGCAGATATCACGAACAAATGAGCAGGTGATAGAGAGAATTAGGACGATGGAAAAATAGCATTTTGTAAGCAAATGAGCAAAAAATATTGCAAAAGTTTTCTATTTTCAAAGAAAAGTAGTACCTTTGCAACGAAATAGTGCGCGTATGCGCGCCCAAACAATAAAAGAATATTAAACAAACATAAACATAATGGGACGTTTATCAAACAGATTGAATAGATTGGCTCCTTCAGCTACTCTTGCAATGTCGCAGAAGAGTAGCGAGATGAAGGCGCAGGGTATTGATGTTATTAACCTTAGTGTCGGTGAACCAGATTTCAACACTCCTGATCACATCAAGGAGGTGGCAAAGCAGGCTATCGACGATAACTGGTCACGTTACTCTCCAGTGCCAGGATATGCAGACCTCCGCGAGGCTGTTGTGGCAAAGCTGAAGAACGAGAACGGTCTGGACTATAAGGTTAGCGAGATACTCGTAGGCAATGGTGCCAAGCAGGCTGTATGTAACGCCGTAATGGCTCTCGTAGATGATGGTGAAGAGGTTATCATCCCTACACCATACTGGGTAAGCTACCCACAGATGGTTCTGCTCGCTGGCGGTAACCCAGTGCATATCCCTGCTACTTTCGATCAGAACTTCAAGATAACACCAGAGCAGCTCGAGGCTGCTATCACTCCAAAGACACGCATGCTGATTCTCTGCTCTCCAAGTAACCCTACAGGTTCTGTTTATTCCAAGGAAGAGCTGCAGGGTCTTGCAGAGGTAATCCTTAAGCACGAGGACCTCTATGTCCTTGCTGACGAGATATATGAGCACATCAACTACGTTGGTAAGCACGAGAGTATCGCACAGTTCCCTGGCATGAAGGAACGTGCTATCATCATCAATGGTGTCAGCAAGGCTTATGCTATGACTGGATGGCGTATCGGTTATATGGCAGGTCCAGAATGGATTGTCAAGGGATGTAACAAGCTTCAGGGACAATATACCTCTGGTCCTTGCTCTGTAAGCCAGAAGGCAGCAACAGCAGCATATATCATGGATCAGCAGTGCGTAGAGGATATGCGCCAGGCATTCGAGCGTCGCCGTAACCTCATCGTAGAACTCGTGAAGGAGATTCCTGGTCTTGAGGTGAATATGCCTGACGGAGCATTCTATGTATTCCCTAAGTGTAAGAGCTACCTCGGCAAGACCGACGGTGAGCGCGTTATAAAGGATACCAATGACTTCGCAATGTACCTCCTTGAGGTTGGCCATGTGGCAACAGTCGGCGGTGACGCATTCGGCGATCCTGAGTGCTTCCGCATGAGCTACGCTACAAGCGATGACAATATCCGCGAAGCAATGCGCCGCATCAAAGAGTGCTGCGCTAAGCTTAAGTAATAGTGGTTATAAGTAAATAGATGATAAAAAAGTGCAAAGGAGACCCTGAAAGTCTCCTTTTGCACCCTAAAAATCACAAGAAATAAAGTTTTTTTTGTTAAAAACTATTAAATCATGCGTTAGTTCCACTTATTTTGCTAACTTTGTGATTGAAAACTTACTTTAATATCTATTTGTATAACCCTAAATACTGTTACACCTTATATATATATTAATATAGGCAAGACGAAAAACTGTATAAAAAATTATAATTATTTAATTTATTAATAACTTAATCTAACTAAAAACAATTATGGCAGCTACACAAAAACCAGCCAGCCCAAAGAAGCCATCAGCAGGTTTCCAGGGTGTTCGTAACGCAGTATGGATCGTTGCAGCGATGTTCGTACTCGCAGTATGTATCTTTAAGTTCGTTCTCGGTAACCCAGACAGCTTCGTAGGTGGTGATCCAGAGGGTGAGGTTCTCAACGGCAACATGCTTGGTACTATCTATAAGGGTGGTATCGTTGTGCCAGTCCTCATCACATTGATGCTCACCGTATTCTGTCTCTCTATCGAGCGTTACCTCGCTCAGCGTACAGCATTCGGTAAGATGGCTACTACAAAGTTCGTTGTTGCTATCAAGGCAGCTCTCGCAGCAAACGACTTCGCTAAGGCTAAGGACCTCTGCTCAAAGCAGCGTGGTACTATCGCTAACGTAGTTGGTGCTTCTCTCTCAGCTTACGAGGAGATGGAGAAGACAGAGGGTATCAAGAAGGCTCAGAAGATCGCTAAGATCCAGCAGGCTCACGAAGAGGCAGTACAGCTTGAGATGCCAACTCTTCAGATGAACATGCCAATGCTCGCAACTCTCGTTACTCTCGGTACTCTTACCGCTCTGTTCGGTACTGTAACCGGTATGATCAAGTCATTCGCAGCTCTTGCTTCTGGTGGCGGTGGCGACTCTGTTGCTCTTTCTACTGGTATCTCTGAGGCCCTCATCAATACCGCTCTCGGTATCTTGACTTCTTGGCTCGCTGTAGTATCTTACAACTTCTTCTCTAACCGTATCGATAAGCTTACATACGCTCTTGACGAGATTGGTTACACAATCGCTCAGACTTACGAGGCAAACCACGATGAGGCTTAATTTTTACTTCTAACCCTTTAAAACTTTTATCGCTATGGGTAAAGTAAAACTTAAGAAACAAGACATCTGGATCGACATGACGCCTATGTCGGACGTGATGGTACTGTTGCTCTGTTTCTTCATGTTGACATCAACATTTACGAAGCCAGAGCCAGTAAAGGTGGTAACACCATCATCAGTGTCTGAGATAAAGGTGCCTGAGAAGGATGTACTCAACATTCTTGTCAACAAAGAGGGCAAGGTGTTCATGAGTATGGACAACCAGATTCAGCTTGAAGGCCTCCTCGCTGACGTAGCAAGCCAGTACGGCTTGTCACTTACAGCACAGCAGGCAGCAGCATTCAAGGCTGACCCTATGTTCGGTACACCAATGGACAAGCTCGAGGCTTACCTGAAGATTCAGGAGGACACAGAGCGTTCAAAGGTACTGAAGGAGTTTGGTATCCCTACTGATAGTATTGATAATGATATAAGTGAGTTCCAGACATGGGTAAAGGCTGCTCGCGGCGTGAACCCAGACCTGAAGGTAGCTCTCAAGGCTGACTCAGAGACTCCTTATAAGATTATTAAGAAGATTATGTCGGAACTTCAGGATATTAACGAGAACCGTTACTACCTGATCACATCACTCAAAACCCAGGAGGACTAAGACATGGCAAAGCAGAAAAAAAGCAGACAGAAAAAATCACAGACCCGCGTAGACTTTACGCCTATGGTTGATATGATGATGCTTCTTATCACTTTCTTCATGCTCTGTACCACCTTGGCTAAGCCACAGACAATGGAGTTGAGTATGCCGACAAATGATAAGAACCTCACCGATGAGGATAAGTCTGTAACAAAGGCATCATACACCATCACTATCTATGTGACAGCAGACAACCAGATACATTATGTAGAAGGTCTGCCAAAGTATGATGATCCTACATGCCTCAAGAAGACAACATGGGGTAAGGACGGTATCCGTAAGGTGCTCATCACTCACGTAACCGAAGATGGCACACAGCCAGTACAGCAGGTAATGCTTGCTAAGGCTAAGCTTGATCAGAAGAAGCACGAAGACCCAAAGTTCTCTCAGCAGCTTTATGATGAGGAAGTGCGCAAGATCAAGAATGGTGAAATCGACGGTAATAAGATTCAGACCATGACAATCATCATCAAGGCTACAGACAATGCTTCATACCTGAACGTTGTTGATGCTCTCGACGAGATGCAGATTTGTAGCATTGGTAAGTACGTCATCGATAAGATTACCGACCAAGACCAGAAACTCCTCGAGGAGGCTGGTGTTAAGGAGTAAGTCTATTTCGTAACACATCTTTAACTTAAGAAAGGAAAAAGAAAAATGGCAAAAATAGATCTTATTGAAAACAGCTGGTCGGATATGATGTTCGAAAACCGTAACAAAGAATACGGTGCGTACGTACTCCGACGTCAGACAGGTCGTCGTAACGTTCTTTCAATGTTCATCGTGCTCTGCGTATTCATCGCAGTTGTAGTCTTCATGGTTGCAAAGAGCGCATACGATGAATATCAGGCACAGCACGCTGCAATGGACCAGGTAACCGAGCTCTCTGCTCTCACACAGCAGAAGAAGGAGGCAAAGGTTGAGCGTAAGCAGCTTGTTAAGCAGGAACAGGTGGAGAAGGTTGTAGAGAAGGTAAAGAGCTCTGTCAAGTTCACCGCTCCTGTCATCAAGAAGGACGACGAGGTAAAGCCTGAGGATGAATTGAAGTCACAGGACGAGATTATGAACTCTAAGATAGCTATCGGTGCTCTTAACGTTGAGGGTAACTCTGAGGACGGTGAGGTGCTGAAGGCAAAGGAGGTTATCGCTACAGAGCCTGTTAAGCCAAAGGAAGAAGAGAACAAGGTGTTCGACGTTGTTGAGCAGATGCCTTCTTATCCTGGTGGTATGGGTGCACTCATGCAGTACCTCAGTTCACACATCAAGTATCCTGTAATAGCAGAAGAAAACGGCATTCAGGGCCGCGTAATATGTACATTCGTTGTTGAGAGAGATGGTTCTATCACCGACGTTCGCATCGCGAAGTCTGTTGACCCATCACTTGATAAGGAGGCTGTACGTGTTGTAAGCTCAATGCCACGTTGGATTCCTGGTAAGCAGAATGGTTCTGCAGTGCGTGTAAAATATACACTCCCTGTAACATTCCGTCTCCAGTAATCTCATGAAATAACTTAAGAGGCCAGGAGAGATGTTTATCCCTTTTGGCCTCTTTTTTTCAAAAACAAGCAGAAGATTTCTCATTGACGATGAAACTATTCCGGAACATATCCATATTATTCTTAGCATTTGTGCTCGCATTAGGTGTATTGGCTGGTTGCAGCAAGAAGAAACGTAATCCTAATGAGCGCACAGATACATTCTCTTCTGGAGAGGTTTCATTCGCTGCCGATGAGAGTTTCGCACCAATCATCGATGAGGTGCTGCAGGTATATCATGCCACCCATCCGCAGGCAAAGCTGCATCCAAAGTATATCAGTGAGTCAGAAGGTCTTAACCTTCTTCTTGCAAACAAGATGCCGCTGATGTTCACTACCCGTGACTTCAAGGAGTCAGAGCGTAAGAACCTCAAGGACCGTCAGCGTCTGCCACTGATGGAGCGTGTCGGTTATGACGGTCTTGCCTTTATCGTGCATAACAGCAATAGTGACTCTTGTATGTCAGTGAAGAATATCAAGCGCATTCTCACAGGTGAAGCCATCAACTGGAAGGATATCAATCCGAAGTCGGCATCGCGCGGTGAGATAATAGTGTGCTTCGATAATAAGACATCCAGTACCGTACACTATGTAGAGGACTCTATCCTCGGTGGCAAGCCAATCACCTCGCCAAATGTTTTTGCGACGAAGAAGACGGCAGACGTGATAGACTATGTAGAAAAGACACCAGGCTCTATCGGTATCATTGGTAGTAACTGGCTCAACGACAAGCGCGACAGTACTAACCTCACATGGAAGAAGAATATCCGCGTGCTGGCAATATCAAAGTACGACGATGCCACACCGAATAATTCTTACAAGCCTTATCAGGGTTACCTGTATAATGATAACTACCCATTCATCCGTACTATCTATGCTCTGCTCAACGATGAGCGCGGTCGCTATGGCTTGCCATACGGATTCACGCAGTTTGTCGTGGCACCACAGGGACAGATGATTCTCTTCAAGGCTGGTCTCCTGCCTTACTATGGCAACATCGCCATCAGGGATGTGCAGATTAGTGATTAAAGAGACCCACCCCGGCCCTCCCTTTGAGGGAGGGGGAATGAGAGGAAAAAGGGGAATCCCTATAAGGATTAGGGAAAACATCCGTAACCATCCGTGGGTGTTGTGCGTCATAAGGGTAAAAGACGAAAACGAAAGACGAAAACGAAATTAAAATTTAAAAGATATGAAAGTAAAGAACATGATTATCGGAGCACTGATGACAGTCATCGCTGCTCCAGTTGCAGCTCAGGCTCAGCAGGATGAGATTATGTCTCAGGTTACAACAATCATCAAGAGTGGTGCTCCTGATGCTTTGAAGCAGGTTCAGGCTCTTGAGAAACTTCATAAGAAGGACGCCAACGCGCTTATCAGCATCGGTAAGGCATTCCTCGCACAGAAGGACTATGCTAACGCTAAGGTGTATGGTGAGAAGGCAACAAAGGTTGACCAGAAGAACGGCGCTGGCTGGGTATTGCTCGGCAATATCGCTGTTGGCGAGGACAATGGTGGTGAGGCAGCAGGTTACTTCCAGCAGGCTCAGTACTTTGATCCAAAGAATCCTGACGGCTACCGTCGTTACGCTCAGATTATGAGTAAGACAGACCCTAACGGCGCTGTTGCTACTCTTGAGGAGCTTCGCAGAAATTGTCCAGACTACCCTGTTGACCTTATCGCAGCAGAGATACAGTCAGAGGCAGGCAACATGGCAAAGGCTAACGAGTACTACTCTCGCGTGAGCCTTGACAAGATGAAGGACTATCAGATTTCTGACTACGCTACCAACCTCTTCCTCTCTCAGAAGTACGATGAGTCACTGAAGGTAGCTACTGCAGGTCACGCAAAGTTCGCTCGCAATGCTTCTTTCAACCGTCTTATCATGTTCAACCAGGTAGAGAACAAGAACTTTGATGCTGCTGTTGTTGCAGGTAATGACCTCGTAAACAACTCGGACTCACTGAAGATGTCTGCCTTCGACTACGGTTACTATGGCCGTGCCCTTGAGGGAGCAAAGAAGTACAACGAGGCTATCGACCTCTACAAGAAGATGCAGGGCGATGCAAATATGAAGGACGAGGATAAGATAAACGCTAACAAGAGCATCTCTGACTGCTACAAGAAGGTCAGCAACTTCGCTCAGGCTGGCGAGTACCTCACCAGGTTCATCAACGCACAGAAGCAGACCTCTTTCGGTCTTCAGGAGAGCGTAGCACAGCTCTATGCTGATCAGGTAAAGGACGAGAGCACTGCTGCTGCAGACAAGAAGGTTGCATACGACAAGGCTATAGCACTCTACAAGGAGCTCGCAGAGAAATATCCAGACAACGCTGTATATTGCTCTAACCAGTGTGGTAACCTCTCTTTCGCACTCCCTGGCTCTGACCTCGAGAAGCTGAAGATTGCTGCACCTCACTTCGAGAACATCATCACTATCCTTGCTGACAAGGCAGACCGTTCAAAGGCTGAGACAAACATCCTCAAGACTTCTTACAACTACGTTACCGTTTACTACGTACACGTAGCAGACAACATGGAGAAGGCAAAGGAACTCGCTGCAAAGCTTCTCGAACTCGATCCAGAGAATGCTAATGCAAAGGCAATCCTCGGCGTACAGTAATAATATTCATGACATAACAACAAAGGAGGAATCAGAACTATCCGATTCCTCCTTTTAACTTATTACAGCCCGCCATTCTCCATTTTACTTCCTTCGCTGATCGTGCGCCTGCTGCGCAGACACGCACTGCTCAGTCAGTGAGCCCGCCTTCGGCGCTTTCCATTTTCCATTTTCAATTTTCAATTTTCAATTTTCAATTTGTAAAATGTCCGACAGCACACTGAAAGAAAAGACCGCCAAAGGTCTCCTTTGGGGAGGACTCAGCAATGGTATCATACAATTGCTCGGAGCCCTCTTTGGCATTGTGCTGTTACGTCTCCTTACGCCTGACGATTACGGCAAGATAGCCGTGCTGCTCATCTTCTCCAGCATCGCCAGCAATCTGCAAGAGAGCGGTTTCGTGGCAGCGTTGGTGAACCGCAAGGAACCTACTCACGAGGAATACAACGCCGTCTTCTGGTTCAACGTCATGATGAGCGTATGCCTCTATGGCGTACTGTGGTTTGCGTCGCCCCTTATCGCCGCCTTCTATCACGAACCCATACTCACGCCCCTTGCCCGCTACCTCTTCCTCGGCTTCCTGCTGTCCTCCTTCGGCATCGTACAGCGCGCCTATCTCATGGGGCATCTGATGGTCAAGCAAACAAGCATCATCAATATCGCCGCCCTTGTGCTCTCCAATGTCATCGGCGTCACGATGGCATATCTCGGCTACGCCTTCTGGGGTCTCGCCACACAGAGCATCATGTATGTTCTCATCGTCATGCTCCTCAACTGGTACGCATCCCCATGGCGACCAACGCTGCACATCAACCTGCAGCCAGCGTGGAAGATGTTCGGCTTCTCGTCGAAGCTGCTCATCACCAACCTCTTCAACCAACTCAACACCCACGTCTTCTCCATCCTCCTCGGACGCTTCTACAACACCCGTATGGTGGGCTTCTATAGCAACGCCCGTAAGTGGGATGATATGGCGACAAACACCATCCACGGCATGATGAACGGCGTGTCACAACCCGTTCTGGCGCAGGTCGTAGGCGATGACGGACGCTATCACAACGTCTTCCGTAAGATGCTCCGCTTCGTCTCCTTCGTTGCCTTTCCCGCAATGTTCGGCCTCGCTATTATCTCAGAGGAATTCATCCACATCACCGTAGGAGATAAATGGATGGACAGCGCTGTCATGCTCTCACTCCTGTGCATTCACGGCGCCTTCTATCCCATCACTATGCTCTACAGCAATATGGCAATCAGCCGCGGGCGTTCCGGCGTCAATATGTTCTGTACCATAGCACAGTGCGTCATCATCTGGCTCGGACTACTCCTCCTGCCTCATGATACTCCTGAGAGCATATATGTGATGATAGCCTATTTCATCATCGTCAACGTACTATGGCTCTTCGTATGGCAATGGTTTGCATGGCGAATGATACGTCTGTCCCTATGGTCAGCACTGAAGGACGTCATGCCCTTCCTGTGTCTCGCCGCCATCGTCATGGCTGCGACATACTTCGCTACCCAGAGCATCAGCAATGTATATCTCTGTCTCACGGCAAAGATTATCATGGCAGCGTTGATGTACGTAGGACTCACATGGCTCAGCGGCGCAAGGATACTCCGCGAAACGATTGATTATCTATTACACAAACGACATGAATAACAAGGAACGACTACAGTGGCTCGATGCTATGCGTGGCTTCACGATGATACTCGTCGTGATGTATCACGTGGCGCATGTATCCTTTGGCATGACAGACAAACTGTCCTCATGCCAGCCATTCCTCGTGCTCTTCCGCATGCCGCTGTTCTTCTTCGTCAGCGGATTCCTGGCTTATAAAGCAGGGATGCAATGGACAGGCAAGACTCTCGGCATGTTGACGCTGAAGAAGATGAAGGTGCAGATAATACCTGCCGCCATCTTCCTGTGTGTCTTCACGGCGCTGTGCCGCAAGAACTTCCTCGACACGCTATGGGCATCGCTGCAAGGGCCCACGAAGGGCGGATACTGGTTCACGTGGGTGCTCCTTCACATGTTCCTTATATATTATGTCTGTTGTTATGTGGCACGACGACTGGGCGTCACCGGACAGGACTGGAAGGGTAGGGCGCTGCTCGCCTTGTCACTCCTCACCGCCATAACGCTATACGCTCTCAGCTATATGCCACCGGTGATGAAACAGCTGGATCCTACGTTCAAAAGTTTCCTCGACTGGTCGTCGCTCATTCAGACAGTGCATTACATGCAGTATTTCCTCTTGGGAAACATCGTGCATCGCTACTGGCAACAGACGCAGCGACTGATGGATACGCAGTGGTTCTTTGTCCTTGTGCTCGCACTCGCCTTTGTCGGCACTGGCGATAGCCTCGTGTGGCACAACCTCAAGTTCATGTGGCGCAACCTTCCTCTCACCGTGGCGAGTTACACGCTGCTGATGATTGTCGTGATGTTCTTCCGCCATTACAAGGACGCCTTCACCCGTGAGCACCGCATAGGCAGCGCACTGCAGTATATCGGTACCCGCACACTCGATATCTACCTTTTGCACTTCCTCTTCCTACCCACACTACCGATGGTAGGGCAGTGGTTCAATCACCACCGCCATAACTTCGTCCTTGACTTCACGTCGTCGTTCCTCATGGCACTCGTCGTCATCGCCTTCTGCCTGCTCACAAGCAATATAATACGCGTAAACCCGATACTCAGCGAATGGCTCTTCGGAAAAAAAGACCCACCCCGTCCCTCCCTGTGAGGGAGGGTGAAGGCGGCGCTAAAAATAATAAATAATATTGCCCGCATAACTCTCTCTCCCTCACAGGGAGGAGCGTGATGGGTCTCATTTTAATAATTATGCCCGCATAACTCTCCCTCCCTCACAGGGAGGGTCGGGGTGGGTCTCTTTTATCAACTTGAACGTTCTTCTTCTCTCGACATATCAAACTACCGGCGGTGCTGCAATAGCTTGCAACCGCCTGATGCATGCCCTTCGAAAGAATGGCGTGCAGGCAAATATGCTGTGCCGTCATGACATACCTTGGTGGCCTAAACGAATGAAACCGCAGTCATACACCTCACTGTGGGAAAGACTCGTGATATGGCTACGCAACGGCCTGAACCATAAGACGATGTGGGCTTATGATACGGCGTCGTGCGGACAGGATGTGACAAAGACAAAAGCCTTCCGTGAGGCGGACGTGATACACCTGCATTGGATCAACCAGGGCTTCCTGTCGTTGCGCACGATAGAGAAGATACTACGTAGCGGCAAGCGCGTGGTGTGGACGATGCACGACGAATGGCCGTTGGAGGCGGTAGAGCACTATACCGACCCTGCTGCAACGCCCGACAAACGATGGCAGGACGTGCTACAAAAGAAACAACGCCTGTACTCCCTCGGGCATATCACCTTCGTGACATGCAGCCAGTGGCTTCGTGATATATCACTGCAAAAACCACTCGCACAGGGACAGGAAGTCATCTCCATACCAAACCCTATCGACACCACTCTCTTCGCACCCGTCAGCGACAAGACAATGGCGCGACAACGCTTTGGATTGCCCTCTGATAAGAAGGTGGTACTCTTTGTGTGTCAGAGTGTTACGGATAAGCGAAAAGGTCTTGACTACCTCATTGCTGCGGCGGAACAATTAGGCGATGTGGCAATAGCCCTCGTGGGTAATAACACCGATGTAGTGGCGCATAACATGCCACGCAACGTCACCACCTATCCCCTTGGAAGCATCCGTGATGTCAGCCTCATGGCGCAGCTCTATGCCGCCTGCGACTGCTTCGTCACGCCATCGCTGCACGACAACCTGCCAAACACTATCATGGAGGCGATGTCATGCGGTACGCCATGCGTGGGATTCCATGTCGGTGGAATACCAGAGATGATAGACCATCAGGTCAATGGCTATGTGGCGCAATACAAAGACGCCGCCGACCTCGCGCAAGGCATACGCTATGTCCTGTCAACGGACAACCATCATCGCCTCTCCCTCGCCGCCCGAAGCAAGGTAGAGCAGTGCTACAGCGAATCCGCCGTCGCAGAACAATATATCACAGTGTATAATAGACCCACCCCGTCCCTCCCTGTGAGGGAGGGTGAAGGCGTCGCAAAATATCATCGATAATTATATCCGCATAACTCCCCCTCCCTCACAGGGAGGGACGGGGTGGGTCTCTTTCCAATTTGATTCCCGTGTTCACAGCAATCCTCACCCTCGCCATTTGGATCGTTTGTCTCATCCCAGTGCCTGAGACACCGCTCGACAATGTAGCGTTCATTGATAAATGGACGCACTTCGTCATGTACGGAACACTGACCATTGTCACGTGGACCGAATACTTCTACCACCACCGTCAGGGCAAGACACTCCCGCCAGTGTCCATCGGTATGATACGCGGTTTCGTATGGCCCATCATCATGGGCGGACTGATAGAACTCGCCCAGCACTATCTCACCACCTGCCGCAGCGGTGACTGGCTCGACTTCCTGTGCAACAGCATCGGTGTCGTACTCGGATTCGCTATCGTCATGGTCGGAAAACGAATATATCAAAAAACAATCACGTAACTCCCGTTTGAGCATAATTTTCAATTCTCAATTCTCACTTTTCAATTTGTAAATGAATGCATTTTATACTATTTTGCTGCTCATTGGCAGTAATGTTTTTATGACGCTCGCATGGTACGGACATCTGAAACTACAGCAGATGAACATCTCCAATTCGTGGCCGCTCATCGGTGTCATCGTCTTCTCGTGGGCTATCGCATTTCTGGAATATTCCCTTCAGGTGCCAGCCAATAAGATAGGCTTCGTAGGCAACGGCGGTCCCTTCACCCTCATGCAGCTGAAGGTGATACAGGAAGTCATCTCGTTGACCGTCTTCACCGTCATCGCCGGACTAATGTTCCAGGGCGAACAACTCCACTGGAACCACGTCGCAGCATTCTTCTGCCTCGTGGCAGCCGTCTTCTTCGCCTTCATGAAATAGACCCACCCCGTCCCTCCCTGTGAGGGAGGGTGATGGTGCCGCTAAAAAATAATCAATAATATTGCCCGCATAACTCCCCCTCCCTCACAGGGAGGGTCGGGGTGGGTCTCTAATATATGCTAATCGCCCTTGACCTTGATGGCACGCTCACCAATGAGCAGAAAGAGATAACGCCATATACATACGAAGTACTCATGCGCATGCAACAGCAAGGTGCACGACTGTGCCTTGCATCAGGCAGACCGCCCTTCGGCATGCGACCACTCGCCGAACAACTGCACATGGCAGATTACGGCGGGATACTGCTGTGTTACAACGGCGGACATGTCGAGGAATGCGGTAGCGGAAAGGTGCTCGTGGAGCAACCTCTCAACGAGGCGTATCTGCCTGAGTTACACGACTTTCAGCAACAGTCAGGTATGACGCTCATGACATACTATGAGGACTGTATATATACCGAAAAACCCGATGACGAATATGTAGCCGTTTCAGCGCGAAACAACAAGATGAAAGTGGTGAAGGTAGAGGACTTCGTGCGCGATATTCCACGCCCCGTAAACAAGTGTCTCATGGTCGGTTCGCCAGAGAAAGTCGCGCAGTGGGAACCCGTCATGGCAAAGGCGATGGAGGGACGTATGCATGTGTGCCACTCAACGCCGTATTTTGTTGAGTTACTGCCACTTGGCATTGACAAGGGACCATCGCTGATGAAGCTCCTTTCACAACTCGGCATGACACCAGAAGACCTTATCGCTTTCGGCGACAGCTACAACGATCTCACCATGCTGCAACTCGCCGGCAAGGGCGTTGCGATGGGCAACGCCGAACA